>JBFEPU010000126.1:0-7989 GCA_041549915.1 Anaerolineae bacterium
CAGCAGTGGACCAACTCGGGCCAGTTGTCGCATCTCCGTCGCTATCGAGCTGGCGCTTTGCTCCAGCTCCGCTCGGAAAGCAAGTTCAATCAAGTCGGCCAGCTGCGCAAGGTCGCGCCGCATCGAGAACGGCCGGATGTTCTTGTCTGTTTGCGTTCGCACGAGCAGTTGAGCTACCATGGCCTGCTCGCCAGCGCGGCACCATCCCTCGGTTCCAAGACTATTCCTCCAGCGCCTGAAGCAGCGCTTCTGCTTGCTCGGCGTTGATGGTACCTTCGCCCAGCATCCTCAGCACCGCCAGGCGCTCCTGCTCGAGGTTGTCCGCTGCTCCACTCATGCCTCGCATGCTCCATTCGACGCGCCAATCGCGTGCCTTGGCTGCGTGCTTCCGAGCCTTACGTGCAGCGCGCTCGCTTCGCCTGCGCGCCTTCTCTGCGAGGCGCTCACCCTTTCTACGCATCTTGTCGGCCATCCGTTGCGCCCGCTCGGCCTCACGACGAGCGTAGGCCTCTGCCCTCGCACGCTCTCTCTCCATCTCTTCCTGGAGGTTGCCCACTGTTGCCTGATGTACCCTGATGTCGCCACTGCTTGCCAACACCGTGAGCTGAGCCGCGCCCTCGCCAAGGTCACCCGTGAGTCCGTGCGGGGCTTGCTTCACGTTGCGGAGTTCCGCCGTGCAGGAGATACGTCCCGCGGCCGTTTCTAGTTCGACATGCGCGTTCGATTCGGGGCCCAAGTACAGTGCCACATCTCCATTCGTCTGGATAGCGTAGTGACCGCTCTGCAGTGTCGCTTTCAACTGGATGTCGCCATCCACGTCGTGCACGTCAAGACGTCCATCCACGTGATATATCGAGAGGCTGCCCGTGATATTGAACGCACTGACTTGACCGCTCAAGCCTCTGAGCGAGACGTCGCCACGGACGCCTGCCACCCGTGCTTCGCCCTGGGCAGCTCCGACCCTGAGGTCGCCGTTGAGCGACTGGACGTCCAAGTACTGGCTGTCCCGCACCCGCACGTCCCCGTGTAGCGTGGCGAGCTCGAGCCTCTCACAAGAAGTAGCGGTCAGATCACCTCGGTGATCGGTAACACTCAGCTTGCTCAATCCCGTGACATGCAGATCCCCGACGGAGCCTTTCACGACCACGGTGGTTTCGGCTGGAACCTGAGCAGTCACAGGACCCGTGGTGGAAACCTCCAATGCCCCCTCCGCTTCTTGCACATCCCGGGTCTCCGGCTCCTGGTCGAGCCACAGCTGTACCTGGTCTTCTCCCCATGCTCGGATCCGCAGGTCGCCCACGCAAGAGCGAAAGACCAGATGCGGGTTTGGCCCCAGATCAAAGCTACTAGTGGTCATTGTCGTGGTCTCCTCCTGCTCGTTCAATCTCCTTGCAGCAGCGTGATTGCCTCATCAGATGTGATTTTGCCCTCCGCCAGGTCCTCCAGGATGGTTCTACGCTGCTCTGGAGACACAGTCAGTTCTTCGCTAATCTCGTATCCAAGAGCGCGGATGGCATCGTGTAGCCTGTTGCGCACAGTGGGATAGGAAAGACCCAGTTCCTCCTGCACCTTGTTCAGCTTGCCCTCGCAGCGGACGAATGTCTCCAGGAAGGACAGTTGCTCCCGATCGAGCCTGTGGAAGCGTCCCAGGCCAAAGTGACCTTCCAGTGTTAGGTCACAGCTTCGACAATGAAGCCGTGTGACTGTCAGGTCTTGGCCGCAGATGGGGCACCTGCCAATTACCTCATGCATCCCTACCTCCCAGCACCTGCTCTCACAGCCGACGCAGTTGTAGTCGGGGCAACCAAGTGGCGACCCTGACGAAAAATCAAGTACAGCTTAAAATAGTATAGCATAGAAGGCGTTCATTGTCAAGAATATCAAACTGCCATTTAGAAAAACAGAGGGCACAGTGTAGCTGTGGGGGCGGCGCGCCCGGCCGCGTGTCACACCCGCAACCGTGTTTCAGTGGCTAGAGGGAACCCTGCACGATAGCGAGGTGCTCACTAGATGGGGCGGCGCACTATCTGCCTGTGCAGCAGTAGTGGCGCACGCTGCCTACGTTTCTTCGTACGGCACAATGTCTCCCAGCAGTACTCTTCTCAGCTGACCGTCGTCCAGACGCAGGAGCAAGGCGCCCTCCTCATCCACACCTGTCGCCAGCCCTTGCCAGACGCTCTGTCCGGTGTGCAGCTGGACTCGCTGTCCCAGTGTCTCCAGGGCTGCAGCCCAGTCGGCCAATGGAGACTCGCCAGCCCGCAGGGCAGAGTAGCGCTGCTTGATGAATCTCAGCGCCTCGTTCAGCAGCGGGAGGCGAGGGATTGTCCGCCCGAGCTCATGTGCGATGCTGGTCGCTCTGAACTCAGCGGGCAGGGCTGAAATATCCACATTCACATTCAGGCCAATCCCGACCACGACGTAGTCAAGGCGCTCACCGCTGCTGGACATTTCGGTCAGTATGCCGCCGGTCTTGCGGCCGTGCAGCATGATATCGTTGGGCCACTTTAGCTGTGCCGGGAGAGCGGTGAGTTCGTGGATCGCCTGTCGGATCCCCAGGCCCCAGATCATGTTGAGCGACTGAGCACGGTCAACCTTCAGACCTGGGCGGAAGACCAGCGAGAACAGCAGGCAGGTGCCACGCGGTGCCAGCCACCTTCGGCCAAGCCGCCCCCGACCCGCCGTCTGCTCATCGGCGATGACCAGGGTGCCTTCAGGGGCTCCCTGCTGCGCGAGCGTCTTCGCCACCGAGTTTGTGGAGTCAATTGTGGGGCAGTATACGACCTGCCGCCCGAAAAAGCCGGAGCGTAGGGCTTTGCAGATGGCCGCCGCTGATAGCTCGTCCACTGTGTGTCCCCTGGTAGTCTGCCTGATGCACAGCAGCTTAGCCCATTCGTGCCGCTGTGTCAAACAAGGTTGACCAAAAACAGTGATTGATGTAGACTATCGCTGCAAATCATGAAGACTTCGACGAGGAAGTGGCGTGGCAACGGCTGTTGATCTGGTGGTGCACGGCGCAGGGCAGTTGCTGACTTTGGGTGGCGATGGGCCGCGCTGCGGTGAGGCAATGCGCCAGCTAGGTATGATCGCCGATGGGGCCGTTGCCATCGCCGACGGCCGCGTTGTCGCCGTAGGTACCACTTCTGACGTGCAAGGTAGCTATAGCGCCCGCCGCGAGATCGACGCGGCCGGGCGCGTCGTTTTGCCAGGCTTCGTAGATGCGCACACGCATGCCGTATTCGCAGGTTCTCGGCAAGGCGAATTCGAGCGCCGGATTGCCGGTGCCACCTATCTGGAGATTATGGCTGCCGGCGGTGGTATCATGAGCACGGTGCGTGCGACGCGTGCAGCCGCCGTGCCGCAGCTGGTGGAGGAAGCTCAACCCCGCCTGGCGCGCATGCTGGCGCATGGCACGACCACCGCCGAGCTCAAGACAGGCTATGGCTTGACAACGGCCGACGAGCTAAAGTGCCTCGAAGCGATTCGCCAACTGAGCGATGTGCAGCCCGTCGAACTGGTGCCAACGTTTCTGGGGGCCCATGCCGTGCCCGAGGAGTATGCGGGTAGGGCGGAGGAGTATGCCAGTCTGGTCATCGACGAAATGCTGCCCGCCGCTTGCCAGATATCGCAGCTTCGACCGCTGTTCTGTGACGTGTTCTGCGACGAAGGGGCCTTCGATCTCTTGCAGACACGGCGCATCCTGGTCGCGGCCAAGAAGTGGGGCTTGGGTCTGAAGGTGCACGCTGATGAGTTCGCCCACCTGGGCTCCGTTGCTCTGGCGGCGGCGATGAGCGCGATCTCAGTCGAGCACTTGCTCCACACTCCCGAATCGGAGCTGGAGGCTGCGGCAATGGCAGGCCTCATTGCGGTGCTCCTGCCCGGCACACCCTTTGGATTGGGTCAGCACGAGTATGCCAATGCGCGGACCATGATCGAGATTGGACTCCCAGTAGCTCTGGGCACCGACCTCAATCCAGGCACCTGCTACTGCGAATCCATGCCTCTCATCATGGCCCTGGCCTGTCGCTTCATGGGCATGACACCTGCCGAAGTGATTGTGGCCAGTACAGTGAACGCGGCCCACGCCGTCGGCCGGGGTTCGGAATTGGGTCGCTTGCAGCCGGGGTTCCAGGCTGACGTGCTGATCCTCGATGCCGATGATTATCGACACCTCGCCTATCGATTCGGCAGCAACTTGGCTCAGACGGTGATCAAGAAAGGCAAAGTCGTGGTATCAGCGGCCTGAGGGTTCATGAGCATGACCTCCGTCATCAGGCTGCCCTGCTGGGATAGTTGCCGTGAACGCGGCACAATCAACACACGTAGAAAGGAAAACGATGGTCGATCAAGCAAAAGTCAAAGAGCTGCAGGAGATTGCCCACCGCATCCGCTGTGACATTCTCTGGACGCTGGCGCACGCGCAGTCAGGTCATCCAGGAGGCTCGCTATCGGCTACGGACTTTGGGGTGGCCCTGTACTTCCATGCTGTCAAGCATAACCCCGAGAACTGTGGTTGGCCCGAGCGCGACCGGGTGGTTTTCTCCAAGGGGCATGTGGGACCGCTCATCTTCTCGCTCCTCGCAGCATCGGGCTACATTCCGCATGAGGAGCTCAAGACCTTCCGCCAGATTGGCACCCGGTTGCAGGGCCACCCCAACCTGGAATGCCCAGGCATCGAAGTAGGGACTGGCTCGCTTGGGCAGGGCCTTTCCATCGCTGTAGGGATGGCTCTCGGTCTCAGGATGGACGGCAAGCCGAACCGCGTCTACTGCATCATGGGGGATGGGGAGAACCAGGAGGGTTCTACCTGGGAGGCGATCATGTCGGCTGGTCACTACAAACTGGACAACCTCTGTGTGGTGTTGGACAACCACGGCCTTCAGATCGACGGTTGGGTGGAAGACGTGATGGGTTTGCAGCCGCTGGCGGACAAATGGCGGGCTTTCCGCTGGCACGTGATTGAGATCGACGGCCATGACATGGTGCAGTGCATGGAAGCCTTCGACAAGGCCAAGGAAGTGAAGGGACAGCCTACCGTGGTCCTCGCCAAGACAGTCAAGGGCAAGGGCGTTTCCTGGATGGAAGACCAGGCAGAATGGCACGGCAAGGCTCCCAAGCCCGACCAGTGCCGCGATGCACTGCAGGAACTGGCCTGTCCGGCCGAATACTTCGACTTTTGAGGAGCAGGCAATGTCTGAGAGAAAAGCAATTGCGACACGTGATGCCTACGGCGAAGCGCTGGTTGAACTGGCAGCGGAGGATGAGCGCATCGTCGTCCTCGGTGCGGACCTAACCAACTCCACACGCACCGAATGGTTCGCCAAGAAGTATCCAGATCGCTTCTTCGATTTCGGGATCGCTGAGCAGAACATGCTCAACGCAGCCGCCGGTCTTAGCCTCGTCGGCAAGATTCCCTGGGTAAGCACCTATGGCGTGTTCGTGGCTGGAAGAGCGTGGGACCAGATCCGTACAACCACCTGCTACAGCAACCTGAACGTAAAGATTGGAGGTGCACACGGCGGCATCTCCGTGGGGCCCGACGGTGCGACACACCAGGCGTTGGAAGACGTCGCCACCATGCGCGTTCTGCCCAACATGACCGTCATTGTGCCGGCCGACTACCACGAGACGAAAAAGGCCGTAACCTGGGCCTGCGAGTACATCGGTCCAGTCTATCTGCGCTTTGGGCGCGAGCCAGTTCCCGTTGTCACCGGGCCCGAGGATCCCTTTGTCATGGGCAGGGCCAACCTGATCAATGAGGGGACCGATGTGACCATCTGCAACAACGGACCAGTCTTGCGCGAGGCGATGGAAGCAGTTGAGATGCTCAAGGAGAAGGGCATCTCGGCCCGTCTGCTCAACGTCCATACGGTCAAACCCATTGATCGCGACGCCATCGCCACGGCTGCGCGGGAAACCGGGGCCATTGTGACTGTGGAGGAGCATCAGGTGATGGGTGGCTTTGGCAGCGCAGTGGCTGAGGCCGTGGTGCAGACTCATCCGGTGCCAATGCGTTTCATCGGCATCCAGGATCGCTTTGGTGAATCCGGTACGCCGGAGGAACTGTTCGAGGAGTTCGGCCTTGGCTCACACTACATCGTGGCTGCTGTGGAGGACGTGATCAAGGTCAAGAAGCCGTAGCTGGCACAGCCTATCGTCATCCCAACCTCCCGCGGGCCACAGCCCGCGGGAGGTTTCTATTTGTACACCTGCGTGGATCCGGAGCGACTCTCGCAACCAGTGGTGCAGAAGTCGCAGCCTGTTCTGGTGGGGAGCGACAGGCGAGCAGGCCGGGACTAGGCTTGCGTCACGTCTGCGGATGACCTCGGTTCTCGCACTGCCCAGTGCAGCACGCACCAGGCGAATACGCTCAGAAGCGCGCCTACCAGAAAGGTCATCTTGTAGCTGCTGCGCGAAGCAATCCAGCCGCCGATGACCGGAGAGACCGCGGCAAAGAGACCAGGGATGGTGTTGGCGAGGCCGATGTAGGTGGGCCGGTCCTCGGGACCGGCGAACTCCATCACGATCCCGATCATGGAGAGGATTTCCGAGGCGTTCAGGGCGCCCACTGCGGCAAAGACCGGGTACAGCCAGGTTGAGGACGGCGCCAGCACCGCACCCGCCATGGACAGCGTGGCAAGCGCAACGCTGATCTCCGCCACCAGCTTGTGGCCTCGCCGGTCAGCGAGGGGACCAAAGAGGAGGTTCCCCACCGCTTGGCCCAGCAGCAGAAGCAGGGCATAGTAGCCTGCCTGGCTATCGCTCAGCGCCCAGCGCTCTGCGGCGTACACTGTCAGGAACCCCATGCCCATCCGTCCGATAACCGTTATCACGCGGGCCCAGAGATAGCTGGCAAAGTTGCGATCGTTTCGCAGCACCGTGGGAAGGCGGCGCCGGAATTCGCCCAGCGAGATGGCCGATCTACGAGCACGGAGTGGAGGTTCACGCGTCAACGCCAGGAAGAACCACGATACCATCATGAATGCAAAGCCCAAGCCAAAACACAGCGCAAAGTTGGTGGGGAAAGGATAACGATCCAGGATCGCTGCTGCCCATGCTGCGGCAACAAGCCCTACGGCCGTTCCACCGAAGTTGGCAATGCCCAGCAGACGTCCACGGTAGCGCACGGGGATGACCCTGGCGATCATCTCCTGCCATGCGACGGCGAGTGAGCCAGCTCCGAGCGTATGCCAGGCAAATGTGAGCAAGAACCACGTTATTGCGGGGCCAGGTGCGTCAGATGCAAGAATGAATGCGCTGACGGCCATCACTAGGTACGGGAGCCGCTCACCGAAAAAGCCGAGCGAGATGACGAGCGGCTTCTTCCGCGGAAGCCGAGCCACACAGTTGGCGGTCAGTAGTTGCGGTAGATACCAGCCAGCCCCAGCGATGGTTCCTACGAGTCCGAGCACCAGGCGGCTGTCTGTCAGGTGTCGGACGTAGAGGGGGAGAATGGTGCTGGGAGCCACAAAGTTCACAGCGAACCAGAAAAAGGCGCCATCGAGTGCGTTGACCGTAAAGTTCCAGCGAAAGTGCCTGGCCACCTCGGCTTGGAAGGCCTCTTTATGGGTGCTGTACTCGTCGTCTTGCATGGTTTTGGCCTCATAGCGGCGGCAACTCCGAGCAGTCTATGCCATTTCGCCTGGCCTACCAAATGGCCCCGCTCTCAGCGCTGTTTGCCAAGACACGGGAAAGGTGGCAATATAGCCCCTAGTGTGTGCCCCGATTGGAGCACGGTGAGCTGAGCTTGCCCGTGCTCTTTCACTCCCAGAAGGCGGGACTCGCTTGAAGAGCCTGACGGAACTACAACTACCACATGGGCACCTGCGTCTGCCGGTGTTTCTGCCTGATGCGACACGCGGCGTGGTGCGCGCGCTGGATTCGAGCGATCTGTCAAGCTGTGGTGTAGAAGCTGTGCAGATGAACGTCTTTCATCTGATGCTCAAGCCCGGATCTTCTGTTATCAAGGCCATGAACGGCCTGCACCAGCTG
>JBFEPU010000127.1:0-7982 GCA_041549915.1 Anaerolineae bacterium
GGTTGATGCCATCAGTAGCGAGAACGCGCCAACCCCTGCTGCCCCAACTGCTCCACAGCGACACCTGTACCTGCGCTGCCTCGTCTCCTTGCCCAGGCGATGGCAAGACTGGGTGTCGACCTTGTCTCGGCGCCAAGACGAGGCGAGACAAGGCAAGTGCAGGTGAGGATCTCACCTTGGGGCACAGAGGCTCCTCACCTGGTTCAGAGGAACAGCGGTGCGCATCACCAATGGCTATGGAGAAGCCCTGCTCCGATTTCGGTTCTTCCTTGGCAGATTCTTGCTCTTGGGCTATAATCGCTGGCCGCTCCTCAGCCATCACCTCCGCTGAGACGCTTCGCAGCCATCGCCTCCGGCGAGACGCTTCGCGGCGGGCGGTGCCACACACCAACTCAGGTAGCTTCGGAGAATTCGAATGGACGCTATGGCTCTGCACCGGGACAGCATCATCTTTGACGGCCACTGCGACACCCTGCTCTCTTTGTTGCCAGGCACGCGGAGACTCGCTGAGCGTTCTCCAGAGGGGCACATTGACCTGCCGCGCCTGCGCGAAGGGGGTGTGACTGCTCAGGTCTTTGCCATCTTCATCGATCAAGCCCACCTGCCCGCAGGCGCGGCCAAGCAGACGCTGCGCCTGCTGGATACGCTCTACCGCGAGCTCGCGGACAACCGCGATTCCCTCATGCTGGCGCTGAAGGCTGCCGACATCGAGAGGGCGAAGAAAGAGGGCAGGGTAGCAGCCGTGGTGGGCCTCGAAGGGGCGGAATCTGTCGAAGGCGACCTGTCTCTGCTGCGAATGTTCCATCGGCTGGGGGTGCGCTTGCTCACCATAACGTGGAGCCGGCGTAACCAAGCGGCGGATGGCGTCTCTGAAGCGCGTACAGGGGGTGGCCTCACGAATTTCGGCGTTCAGCTTGTGGAGGAGTGCAACAGGCTTGGCATCGTGGTGGATGTGTCGCACCTGTCGCCGCCCGGCGTCAGAGATGTCCTGCAGGTCAGCTCGGCACCCGTCGTTGCTTCGCACAGCAATGCCCATGCCCTCTGCCCCCACCCTCGCAACCTGACCGACGAGCAGCTGATCGCTGTAGCAGAGAAAGGGGGCGTGATAGGAGCGACCTTCCTGCCCGCCTTCATCACCACAGATGAAAAAGAGGCCAGCCTGGAAAGGCTGCTGGATCACATCGACCATATCGTGCGCACAACAGACGTTGACCATGTCGGCCTGGGCTCGGATTTTGATGGCTTCCCTCCCCCTCCACTAGTGGGTCTAGAAGACGTCACCTGCGTTCCCGGCATCACGGCCGGGCTCGTCGAACGCGGCTATTCTGCAGACAGCATCCGCAAGATCCTGGGAGGCAACCTTCTGCGTGTGTTTCGCCAGGTGGCGGGATAGTCGTCGAGCACCGCTTCCCGGACTTTGCTTGTCGCTCGCGGTCTTTTTCGTGCCGTGTTGGATTCTGCTATAATGTCGCCCAGTCTCCCAAGGTACTGCGCAGATCGCAAGACCCAAGCAGCGCTTTTTGCGCAGTGATCCGCCCAAAGAAGCCTAGCAGTTGATGCACGAAGCAGCAGAAGAAGATGGAGGTTCCCAGGACTCTATGAATTCATCCATAAACACGATCAAGCCCAACTCCCGGCGCGTTGGGAGCATGCTGTTGTTCCTCGTGTTAGGTGTGGCTATGCTCGCGGCATGCGGTTCGGGTCAGCCGACCGTCGCGCCGACGCGGACGCCCAGACCGACGTTCACTGCGGTCGTTGACACGCCAACTCCGGTTTCCTCACCAACTCCTCTGCCGTCCCCCACGCCTAGCCATACACCTTCACCAACCCCTACTGCACACCCCTACTACAATACCTTGACTGGGCAGATGGTGGAGGATCCAACCGTGCTTCAGCGACGTCCTTTGCTGGTTCGCATTGGCAACGATCCCGAGGTGCGCCCGCAAGCCGGCCTCTCTCAGGCAGACGTCGTCTTTGAAGAAGCCATGGACGGTTGGTCGTTGACCCGCTTCACAGCAATCATATGGAGCAAGGACCCCGAACTGCTGCGCCCGGTACGCAGCGCACGGCTGTTCACTATCGATCTGGGCTACATGTTCGACGGAGCGCTCGTTCATTCCGGAGCGAACGACCAGGTGCGCTGGCTGCTTTCACAGAGCACGATTACTGACCTGGACGAGTACTTCAACTCCGCTCCCTACCTGTGGCTTGAGCCGGAAGGGAAATGGAAAGAGTATCCCTGGATGGGCCGTGTAGCAACGAGCGCACAAGGGATACGCGAGTATATGGCCAGAAAAGGCTTGGACAAAGCGGTACCCATACCAGGGTTTGCCTTCTCCGCTGCAGGTGACCCCCCGCCCGAGGGCGAGCCAGCTACATACATCCATGTCCCCTATCCAAGGCGGGCATTGGTTGAGTACCGATATGACCAAGAGCAGCAACTCTACAAGCGCTTCACACAGGGGGAGCCGCACATGGACGATCTCAATGATGAGCAGCTGGGCGCGGCCAATGTGATTGTGCACTATGCGACGTATGAGGAGACCGACGTTGTCGATGTGCTCGGGGCCCCCACGTTCAGTATCGTTTTCTCGGGAGAGGGGCAAGCGCAGATATTCCGTGACGGCGTCATGATCGAAGCCAAGTGGGCAAAGCCCGGCGCACAGGACTTTGTCAGGTACGTCTACCTTGACGGCTCACCTGTACCGCTGCATCCCGGCCAGACGTGGATAGAGGTCGTGCCTACCGACTATCAGATCACCTACCAAGGGGAGTGAGCGTACAGACAACCCAGCACAGGGGTCCGCACGGTGTTGGTGCATGCCCCTTTCGATTCTGACACAAGGGCAGAGGCTCTCGGGGCGTGGCCCCTCCCTGCGCATACCAGAGGCAGGGCTTGCCCGAGGTCATGACGGCAATCCCTTCTGGGTCATCCTGAGCGACAGTGCGCCAACCACCGCCGCCGCTGACCGCTCCACAGCGACACCTGTACCTGCGCTGCCTCGTCTCCTTGCCCAGGCGATGGCAAGACTGGGTGTCGACGAGACATGGCAAGTGCAGGTGAGGATCTCAACGTGGGGCCCAGACGCTCCTCACCTGGTTCAGAGGAATAGTAGTGCACTTTACCGATGATCATGGAAGAGCCCTGATACCAGAGGCCGACGGATTGACAGTTGTGGAACCAGCACAGAGGCAGTACAATCGTTGTTTGGCGAGGTGTTTGAAATGACCCATCGCAAGGCTTCTGGCTCTACTGGATCCAGCAGGGGCCCTGGCTGGCTAGGCGAGTTCGTGAGGAACTTGCGGCTGGCTTGGCGACTCATGCGCGACCCTGCTGTGGCAATCTGGGTCAGGTTGATTCCGGTGGCAGCCCTGGCCTATATCCTGCTCCCTTTTGACTTTTTACCTGACTGGATTCTCGGACCTGGGCAGTTGGACGACTTTGGTGTCTTTCTCGTCGGCCTTAAGCTTCTCCTGGATCTGTCTCCTGCGGACATCGTCCAGAGATACGTGTCAGAGATGACCTCGGTCGAGGGGACCTATCGTATCTTGGACGAGGAACAGCCCCGACTGGAGGCTGCCGACGACCAGTCCGCGGAGTCGCCCGTCCGGACAGAGCCGCCTTCCGAGCCGAACGACTGAGGGACAGCTCAGGTAGGGTCAGCTCGTCGGCTGACGGTGCCGGATCATGCGGCTGCCGATTTGACAAAGCAGTCGAAGGAAGCTAAACTAGGGGTACAATAGGCCGGGGTGGCGAAACAGGCAGACGCGCTAGGTTCAGGACTTAGTGAGGATTTACCCTCATGCGGGTTCAAGTCCCGCCCCCGGCATGCCAGGTCCCCGATCCGACTCTGCGGTTGGGGGCTTTTTGCTGATCACTGAGAACAGACGACTAGCCTCTCCACTGGCGTCTGGGCGCTGCGCTCCCTCTCAGACAGGTCCACCACCTGGCGCAACTGCACAATGAGCCTCTCCCAGTTCTTGCCTCGCTCGACCACGCGCTGCCGCTCAAAGTACTGCTCGCTGTCAAAGATGAGGTAGCGCCTGGCGATGGTATACCACCGCTCGAAGCGCCAAGGCATCCCCGTTTTGCGCTCCTCCAAAAAGTGCAGGTGCGGGTAGGTCTCCAGCTGGTCGTCGTCAACTGCGGCGGGCCACTCGCCAACCGCCCGATCCAGGAGCGGAACCGCAACGCCCTCCACGCGCACTGCCACCCTTTCGAGGATGCACGGCAGCGCGTAGTGGAGCAGACCGTCGACCGGTGCCGTACCGGGTGCCTCAACCCGGCCCTCCTGCAGCTCAAAATGCTGCGAGTCCCCGTCTGGCATGGTTCGGAAAGCCAGCCGCCCGTCGCGGAAGACACGGATCAAGACCTGGTCGTTCCACACCTCAAGCCCCTGCATCGCCTTGCCCTTTCCGAGCTTCTACCGCCGCAACGAGCTTCTGCGGCTGCCCCCGAAAGTCGTCCCACGGTATGTGCCCCGTCACAATACCCATCAGCGTATCCAGCACAACCTCGTTGACTGGCACGTCCATCCCCAGATGCTTGGCATGATCGACAACCGCGCCGTTCAGATATCGAACTTCCGAGCGTCCCTGACCACTTGCCAGGTCCATTCGCAGAGAAGGGGGCTTGCCTCCGCGGCCCGAAGCCACGATCCGTCCCAGCACCGGCCGCACAAGGAATGCCGGCACGGTCGCCATCGCCCACGCCAGAAGGGAGACAGGATAGCCTGCGAAGCTCACCGGCCTCAGCTGCAAGCCGCGCACTACCGCAAGGGCCTCCAGGAAAGCAGCGCGTTCAAGCGTGAACAGCGCTGGATCGCTGAACGCGGCCCCCGCGCCCAGGTCCAGTATGGCAGGAATCGCGTTGGCCAGTATGTTCAACAGTAGTTTGGACCATTTGAGCGCGCGGTATTCGGGATACACTGTCACCTTCAAACCAGCGGCGGCAAAGAGCTCGGCCCACGGGCTCACAGCCTGCCCTTCACCCGTGGGAGCCAAACTCAATCCGCCGCGCGTGGTTTCGAGCCTTATGTGAGCCGGCGTCAACATGGAGACCGACAAAGTGAGCGCGGCGGAGATGATTGTAGTCTCCTTCAGCACCTGCTGCGCCAGTTCCTCGCCACCCACGCCGTTCTGCACAATCAGGAGCGGCACGTGTGGCTGCAGATGGGGAGCCAGCGCCCGAGCGGCTTCGGATGTATCATAAACCTTTACCGTCAACAGAACGAGATCCCACGAGCGCTGGCTGGGGGGCAGGTCCACAATCTTCGTCGCCGCGTACGGGTATGCGACTAGGGCCTCCGAGCCGGCATCAGGGTCGTCCAATCGCAAGCCTCGCTTGGCCACTGCCTGCACGTAACCGTGACGGCCAATCATGGTCACTTCGTGACCAGCCCGGCTAAGCCGGTGGCCAAGCAGGGACCCAATAGCTCCACCCCCAAAGACCAGCACTCGCAAGTTGTTCGCCCCCCGCTCAACGATCTGGGCTGTCATACCCGCCGATGATGGCCAATTCTCCGCTATCTGCAGCGAGGCCCCAGGGTCGGCGGCATACTACAGCATTTCAACCCCTCCGTCAAACGTGTCCTGGGCAAATGGTCCGCAGCACAGCACTTTGGCACAGAGGTGACTCGGGCGTATAATTGTGGTGACAGATGGGCTGCGAACGTCACCAGCTCACGATTCGGCAATAATAGGTACAGGTGCCGAAGGAGCCAAAATGTGACCTCTGTGGAGTACTTCATCCCCGATTCCGGGGATGCCACCTCATCTCATGTAATCGCTGCCTACCTTGCCGCATACACAAACCCAGACGATCTCGTTGTTGACCCCTTTTGCAGATCCTCGACAATCGTCACCGAAGCCGTCCAAACTGGGCGGCGCGTTGCTGCCATCAGCTTCAGTCCACTCCATGCCTTGCGTACTCGACTGGCCTTGATTCCAGTTCCCACGCGTGACCTGGACGCGGCAGTGACACGCCTATCTGACTCGCCGAAGCACGGTGTGCCACTTCGAGAACACCTTCAGCACCTATATCGCACGACGTGCCACCAGTGCGGAAAGGACATCGTCGCGGACTATTTCATCTGGGAGCACGATCAGGAATTCCCCAGTCAGGTGCGCTATCACTGCCCCTCCTGCGGAGACGGGGGCTTGCGCGACTGCACCGACAGGGATGCGCAAGTTCTGCAGGAGATAGAGCCGCGCGGCCTGCACTATTGGTATGTCTTGGACCGAATGGCCAGACATGATGACGAGGCAAGGAGGTTCGCGGCGGACCTGCTGGAACTCTACACGCCACGTAACCTCTACGCCCTCTCCAATCTCGTGCTCAAGATAGACGATCTCTTCGCAGAGTCGGCAGAGCGCGATTGGCTGCGACTTACACTGCTCCGGTGCCTGGAGCTGGGCAGCAAGCTCAATGCCGTCCCCGGCGAACCAGCCCCCGCACAGCCACCCGCGCTGCGGCCCTTGCCGCGCTTCGTGGAGCGCAACATCTGGCAACTGTTCGAAGACGCCACACGGCAGCTCCACCAGCCAGGGCCTTTTCCAACCATACCACTGGCAGCTCAAGCGAAGGATATTGTTCCTCCTCCCTCCACCGACGAGGGAGGGACAGCAGCGGAATCAGCCGCGGCTTTCGTAGGGCACATGTCTGTGCGCGAACTGGCCACGGAGCTAGCACCAGGAAGCATCCAACTGGTTGTCACCTGGCCCCCACCACTCGGTCGCACACGCTGGGCGATGTCCTACTTGTGGACGGGATGGCTCTGCGGACACAAGGAATCGGCCTTGCTGTGGCCACTGGTCAGGAGACGCCGCTCAGATTGGCCATGGTACCTGCGAGCAATGCGCACCACGTTCTCTGCTCTGCAGAAGACGCTTCAGACAGATGGGCACATCGTGTTTCTGGCACAAGATGAAGAGCTGGCCTTTCATGAGACGCTGGCCTTGGCCGGCGCCGGGGCAGACCTGCGTCTGGAGAATACCCTCTACCATCCCAGTGAGCCCGAAACCGCCACCAGGCCTTACTCAGGGCTGTGCGGAGACTATCGCTTGACCTGGACACCAGGGGCGCCAGTGCCGCCCTGGCCGATGTCTGCAACTGAGCTGGCGGAGAAGCTGCGTGAAGTGACGATCGCTGCCGCGGAGGAGGCTCTTCGCCAGCGTGGCCAGCCTGCGCCTTTCGTCCGTCTGCATGGCCACATATGGCAATCCTTGGCACAGCAAGGGCTGCTCCAGCGCGTTATGTCCATAAAAGAACTGTCCTCACCTCTTGGCTTTGTGCGAGAGCAGGTAAGGGCAGCTCTGGAAGAAGAAGTGGACCGCACCTTGGTCCAATTGCTGGAGGACGAGGAAGGTCGCACATGTTTGTGGTGGCTGACGGAGCCACCGGACACATCCTCACTGGCTGACCGAGTGGAGCGAACCGTCCACGAAACCCTGCAATCCGCTGCGCCGCTCGGCACCGCAGAGCTCGTTGCAGCAGTCTACAGGCAGTTCCCTGGCGTGCTCACCCCCGATCCAGACTGGGTGATGGCTTGCCTCAAGTCGTACGGAAAGCAGCTGGCCCCTGAGAGCTGGGTGGTGAAGGAAGGCGACCGCGAAGAACGCCGCGGTATCGCCCAGGCAACAACCGTGGACCAGCTGATGGACCTGGGCCAGCGTTTGGGCCACAAGGTCACCGCCAGCGCCCAAGGCTTTGACGTACAATGGGTGCTGTCAGGGCTGGCTCCTGTGGTCTTTGTCGTCCTGGATTCCGCTTCCCTCAGTCGAGTGATGAGCCTTTCACCTACCGCTGAGTCTGACCGGATGCGAAAGCTGGTTGTCATCTCAGAGGCGCGGGAGGACCTGATCCGTTTTCGACTTGAACGCTCGGCTTGGATGCGCAGACAGCTCACTGCGGCTCAGTGGCAGTTCATTCGGGACGCTGATGTGACCAACTGGGCCAGCCAGGACAACATCACTTTGGCTGA
>JBFEPU010000128.1:0-7923 GCA_041549915.1 Anaerolineae bacterium
CAGACCGCACTGTCGCAGGGCTTTGAACGTATCGGGCGCTGTGATGTCCCCCGGCAGGCGCCGGCTGCAATAGGTCAGAGCACCCGATGCGCGAGTCCGCTGAACGCTGGGCTCCATTGTCCAGCGCTCAGCGGAAACCGAAGAGGTCGTCAGCCTCCAGACCCCTCCATGACCCACCAAGCTGCCTGCTCTGTGTCTGACCAGGCTGAGCCTGGCGGCAGATACGCGTAAAAGATGGCAACGAACGATGCCTAGCGTGTCCTGGTGCGCAGAGGGGCTCCGCCCCCTTTGGCTCGGCGCAAGTACTTCTCCGGGTCCTTGTCAAAGGCCATCATGCAGCCTATCCTGCAGAAGTAGTAGGTTTCCCCGTTGTACTCACTTCTATACGCGGCTCTCTCTGGGTTCACCATCATCTTGCAGACTGGGTCCACTGTCACCATTCTTTTCTCCTCTAGACTGTGGATCAAACCTTCCAACGGCAGGCGCAAATCTGTAGGCGGGCTATGTGCTGACACTCTGCGCGTCCCTGCTCTGCGCTCTGCCAGAAGGCGGCATCGTAGATACGACCGATCGCGCCTCTCCGTACGGGTGGGGAACGTACTTGTCCGCGTGCCAGTCATTGTGCCATTCACGTCCGTTCACCAGGTAGCGGAACTGATACTCTCTACCTCGTTCCAGTTCGAGCGTGACGTGCCACCTGCCATCCCTACGATCGCGCACTAGAGCATGTGAGGTTTCGTTGTAGCCCTCAAAGTCTCCAACGAGGTGAATGGAATCGGCCCAGACAGCAGAAGGCAGCTCGAACTTGACAGTCACCTTGCTGGGATATCTGGAAGCCATCTTGGTTATCATGCGCGCGTTCCTCCCCACGACTGGAGCCCGCAACGGAATAGCTCCTTGCACATCCAACCACGCCCAAGCGACCGCTCACGTCATTTTCGGTGCCTCTCCCCGTCCAAGCAAGGCCAAGTGAACGGGATGGTTCGGCTATCTCGCTATCTGGCTCGGGCTTGCTCTGGCCGCTCAAGAAGCGGTCGCTGTGGCCGGAAGCCCAGGATTGAGACTATTGCAAAGTACGCGACGTACGTCACCACTTCCAGAAGTGATGGATTGCCGTTGTACCCGAACAGCGCCTTGAGAAACGTCCCTATGGAACTGTTCTCGTCGAGAATATGGTTCACGTCCCACAGATGCTCTACGACAATAGGAATCACTCCCGCCTCTTGGAGTTCGTGCAGACCGTGCGCCGCAAGACCCGCGGCAAACAGAATGAGTACGACACTTGTCGCGCGGAAAAAGCTGCGCACGTCGAGTCGCTTCCCCGCCGCAAAGACCAACCAGCCCAGGGCGATGGCAATCAATAGCCCCAGGGCGCCGCCAACCAACGTCTCAACAGCACCAGTACTGAAAGAGGCCGCCGTCAGGAACAGTACGGTTTCGATGCCCTCGCGTACCACCGCCACAAAGGCCAGGCCGAACAGCGCCCAGGCGCTTTGCTCACCAACCGCCCTGCGCACATCGTTCTCCAGCTCTGTCTGGATCTGGCGACCCTGGCGTTGCATCCAGAAGATCATCCACGTCAGTACCACGGCAGCGAGCAGCATGGCTATGCCTTCGAAGATCTCCTCGCCACGCCCATCAAAAGCCACTCCAAGCGCGCTCAGCCCCAGGCCAGCGACAATGCTCACGATGACGGCAGCCAGAACCCCGGCCCACACGGGCCTACTGCGCTGTCCCTGCCCTAGCTTGCGCAGGACACCGAGCACAATCCCCACAATGAGTGCGGCTTCCATTCCTTCGCGCAATGTAATAACCAATGAAGCGATCATCCAGTTTCTCCCTTCAAAGCCGTGGAGATCGACAATCTCTGCTATACCTCACTCAGGTGCCTGGCACCCTCTGCGGGCGCCAGGCACCTGTTTGTTGTCCCCTAGCGCTCGTAACTTGGCCGGATGTCCACCCGCCGCAGCAGGTTGGCGTTGGTCACCACCGTAACCGAGGAGGTGGCCATCGCTGCCTCTGCCAGAACCGGGTGCATCCAACCAACGATGGACAGAGGGATCATCACGACGTTATAGAAAAAGGCCCAGAACAGATTCTGCTTGATCTTGCGGAAGGTGGCCTGGCTCAGCTTCAGCGCGCTCACCACTCCGGACAGATGCCCGCGGACCAGTGTCACGTCACTGGCCTCGATGGCGATATCGGTGCCTGTACCGATGGCGATACCGACGTTGGCCTGCTTCAGCGCTGGAGCGTCGTTGATTCCGTCGCCGACCATGGCTACCA
This sequence comes from Anaerolineae bacterium, assembly GCA_041549915.1. Classification (GTDB taxonomy): domain Bacteria; phylum Chloroflexota; class Anaerolineae; order UBA2200; family UBA2200; genus JBFEPU01. The sequence goes on from JBFEPU010000128.1 coordinate 2,287, forward strand.
GACCAAAGCGCTCCTGCAGCTTGCGGATCTCCGTCACCTTGCCCTCTGGAAGCACTTCGGCCAGCACGTGGTCTATGCCCACACGCCGGGCTATGGCCTCAGCGGTCCGCTGATTGTCCCCGGTGATCATGGCGGTCTGCAGGCCCATCTGGTGCAGCTCACCGATGGCTGCCAGCGAGTCTTCCTTCAGCGTGTCCGCGACAGCAATCACGCCGGCAAGCTGCGGTCCGTTGTCCCCCACCGTTGCGATGAACATCACCGTCTTGGCTTCGCCTTCCAGCCTCTCAACCTCCGGAACGATCGCAATCGCGTCCACATAACACTCCTGCATCAGGCGGCGCGAACCGACGAACACTTGCTCGCCGTTCACCTTCGCGACGACGCCCTTGCCACGGACGGCCTGGAACTCTTTCGGTTCTGCCAGAGCCAGTCCATCTGCGTGCGCCCGATCGACAATGGCCCGGCCAAGGGGATGCTCGCTGCCCCACTCCGCAGCGCCAGCCTTCTGCAGTACCTCGTGCTCCCCACAACCGTTCACGCCCACTACGTCCGTGACCTCTGGCTTGCCCTTGGTGATGGTACCCGTCTTGTCGAAGACAATCACCTTGACGTCTTTCAGCGTCTGGATCGCCTCTCCAGAACGGATGAGAATCCCGTTCTCAGCACCCATCCCGCTGCCGACCATGAGGGCGGTGGGCGTGGCCAGGCCCAGAGCGCACGGGCAGGCGATCACCAGGACGGCAACGGTGGATACAATCGCCAGCGTTACCACGCTGAGATTGGGATCGACCCATGGCAGGAACCCGCCACGGGCCAGCAGGGAGCTCATGGCCCCGGGCGCGGCGATCCAGGCCAGCACGGTAAGTACCGCGATGCCGATCACCACCGGTACAAAGACCGCTGTAACACGGTCCGCAAAGGCCTGTATGGGAACCTTGGACCCCTGTGCCTCTTCGACCAGCTTGATCACCTGCGACAGGAACGTATCCTTGCCCACACGGGTCGCCTTGACCTTGAGCAGACCCTCCTGATTGACGGTTGCGCCAATCGCCTCGTCACCCGGATGCTTGTTCACCGGCATCGATTCACCGGTGGCCATCGACTCATCGACAGCGCTGTCGCCCTCAAACACCACGCCATCCGTCGGGATCTTCTCCCCAGGGCGCACGATCATCAGATCGTCAACCGCCACCCTCTCGATGGGTACCTCTACCTCGGCCCCATCGACGAGGATGCGCGCTGTCTTGGCCCCGAGCTCCAGGAGCTTGCGAATGGCTTGCGATGCCCGGCCCTTGGCCGTCTCTTCCACGTACCGCCCTGTCAGGTGAAAGGCCATGATCATGGCCGCTACGCCTGCATAGTTGGCCACCGGGAAGACAAAGGAGGCCGGACCAGTGAGAAGCGACACGCCTGTGCCCAGGCTGATCAAGGTGTCCATGTTGGCATAGCCTTTTAGCGCCGCACGGATGCCACTGCGGTACGTCCGGCGTCCCACCCAGAACAACACAGGCAGCGCCAGAAGCACCATGCCCAGGTTGAACACCGCTGGAGTGGGCCACATCACGCCCCACAACATCTCCGGCAGCATCCAAAGGATGATCGGAACCGTGAATGCCCACGCCGCCCGCATCCGGAAGCGAGCGTCAGCCATCTTCCTTTCGGCCTCGTCTTCCTCCTCTCGCTCAGCCTCGGCTGCAGCCTCTACGACCTCGTATCCGGCGTCGGCCACTGCACGGCGAAAGTCCTCCATGGTTGCGACGCCGGGCACGAACTCAACGGTGGCACGCTCCGTGGCCAGGTTCACGTTGACCTGGAGCACGCCCTCCACCCCCTGCAGCGCGTGCTCCACGTGTGCGACGCAGGTAGCGCACGTCATCCCGCCGATTGGCAGGATCACCTTTTCGGTAGCCACGTCGTATCCGGCATCGCGTACCGCGACGATCAATTCGCCCACCTGGGTGTCTTCACCTACCAATGCGACGTTGGCCTTTTCTGTCGCCAGGTTGACTGTTGCCTGGCCAACACCTTCAACTCCATTCAAAGCCTTCTCCACATGCGCAGCGCACGAAGCGCAGGTCATGCCCTGGATAGGCAGTACCATTTGCTCGGACATAGTCACCTCATTTCCACCGGGTTCTGCGCACAGTCGGTCTGCGGCTATGCCCTGACCCGTCCAATTCCGCAGCCCGCGTGCCAGTGGTTACCATTCTGCGCCAGACCGCAGCTCTCGCAGCCATCCAACGGCTTGCGCGAGCTCAACATGTGCGCGCGACCTGACAGCAGGCTCAATTCGCAGTATAACAGCTCCAAGTCCTCGCGTGTAGCGCTGAGAGGCTTGTCCCCTCATAGGCGGAATGGCCTACATGCTGTCTTGGCAGTGCAGCGGCTCCCGCATGAACGGCCTGCCCTCTTGCACGAGCAGGGAAAGGCACGACACCCAGCACCACTTCGCATTCCCGGCCAGCGTGACAATCCGCCAACTGGCCAATACAGGAATTGGACACCACTCCAATCCTCAAATCGTCCACCTGCCCGATGCGCATGCGGACGCTGTGCGCTATGATCTCAAGAAGGCCGGGAAGTGCCGTGCAGCTTGCTCGCCGCTGCCGCCAACCTCCAAGAGCTGCCTGGATGCCCATGGCCCGCCGGCGCAGGCCCGGTTCAGGGGTTCACCGACGCGCGCCCGCGCCGGTAAAGACCATTCGGGGGTAGAGAACAGTGGCTACACAAGCGGTCGTTGTGGCAAGAGCGCGTCTGCTCAGAGCGTCGGTGGAGGCCAAACCACGGGCCACTACCCGCCTCGCTTTCATCGACAACCTGCGCGTGCTGCTGGTGCTCCTCTTGGTCGTGCACCACGCCGCAGTCACCTACGGGCCCGATTTCGGCTGGTACTACTACGAGGGGCCGGCCGACATATGGACCACCACGTTGTTGACCCTCTTCGTCGCCGTCGATCAGGCCTTTATCATGGCTCTGTACTTTGGCATCGCCGCCCATTTCACGGCGGCCTCTGTGGAGCGCAAAGGGGCCAGGCGCTTTGTCGCTGACCGGCTGCTGCGACTGGGCGTACCCCTGGCATTCCAGAGCCTGGTGATCGGTCCACTGCTAGCGTACGTACTGGCAGCCACGGTGTGGGGCTATGAGGGCACGCTCCGCGACCATGTTGTACACCGTCTGCTGCAGGATCGCATCATTGAGGTGGGACCGCTGTGGTTCGTCGAAGCCCTGTTGCTCTTCAGCCTGTGCTACCTGCTGTGGTGGCGGTGGTCCGGCCGCTCACCAGACGACGTCCGGGGCGCCGGCCCGGTGCCGTCGGACAGGGCGCTGGCGCTCTTTGCCGTGGGCATCGGCCTGGTGAACTTTGCGGTGCGCCTGGTGTACCCAGTTGGGCGCATCTTGTGGCCGTTTGGCTTTCAGCTCGGGCACTTCCCGCAGTACATCGCGTGGTTCATTGGCGGCGTGGTCGCATACCGCCGTGGTTGGCCGGAGGGCCTGACCGACGCCCGAGGCAGGACGTGGAGCAGAGTCGCCATCCTGCTCATCCTCTTTGCGCCCATTCTGTTCGCCGTCGGAGGGGCATTGGAGCGGGGCACCAGGCCCTTCCACGGCGGGCTGCTCTGGCAGGCCCTGGTCTATGCTGTGCTGGAGCAGCTCCTGTGCATGGGGATGATCATCGCCTTGCTGGTTGCCTTCCGCAAGCGATATCCCGGCCAGGGGGGGCTGGCGAAGGAGATGTCTTCCAGCGCCTACACCGTGTACATCATCCACACCCCGGTCCTGGTCCTGATCACTCTGGCCATCCGCGACGTGACCCTGTTGCCCGCGCTCAAGTTCGCCCTGGCATCGCTGTCGACCGTGCTTTCCTGCTTCTTGATCGCTGCGGGTATCAGACGCCTTCCAGGCGCCAGAAGGATCCTGTAGGTCGGAACGATCGCACCCACCCGCAGCGCTCGGGCGGACGGGCAGCGCGCTCCGGCCGCAACGGCACTGCATCGGCAAGTGTCCGCTGGCGCGGAAGGTGAACCGTCATGCTGGAAGGAGGCTCCCCAGCATGGCAGGCATCGCTCCCGTCACTGTACGCGATCGTTTGACGCCCGTGCTCCACGGCCTCTCGCACAAGCCCGGCGAGATGCTCCGCGACAACCGTTTGCTCATCCTGGCCGAGCTGTTGATGGTGATCCTGGTCAGGTTCCAGGTGTTGCTGCCGTTCTCGCCGGCAACGATCCCCCTCCTGCTGCTGGGCAGCCTCTCGCTGTGGCTGCGGCAGAGTGGCTGGCGCGAGATCGGCTTGGGCCGCCCTGCCTCGTGGGGGCGCACCATCCTGGCTGGCGTGGGCATCGCCGTGACCTGGACCGCTCTAGACTGGTGGGTGACGCTCCCGCTCGTGAAGCGCATCACGGGCCAGCCTTTAGACGTCAGCGAGTATGCCTCACTGCGCGGCAACCTCGGCTTGCTGCTCGTCTGGGTGGCCCTTTCGTGGACGCTGGCCGCCTTCGGGGAGGAGATGGTCTACCGCGGCTACCTCCTCAACCGGCTGGCCGACCTGCTCGGGCGCCACCGGGCCGGCTGGGCACTCAGCCTGCTGGTCATGGGCCTGCTTTTCGGCTGGGGGCACAACTATCAGGGGACCACTGGCTTGCTGCTGAGCATCTATGATGGCATTGTCATGGGGGTGCTTTATCTGGCTTCGGGACGCAATCTGTGGCTCACGGTAATCGAGCACGGCGCAGGCAACACCCTGGGCTTTATCCTGGTCTACCTGGGCTACCATCCCTGACCGCTGCCGTAGGGCTTGAGTCCAAGCAACGACTGAAGTCGTCACTACGAGTCCAATATGCCAGTGTCCGGCTTTCAGCCGGACAGACCGTAGGGGACGATCACGCCGGCTCCGCCTCAGTGGCCTCACCGTCTTCAGTGTGGCGCTTTCAGTGCTTCCCGTGCTTTCAGTGGTCCCACCCACGCCGGCTAACGCCGCACACCCCATATGTATACCCGGTTGTCATAGCCACCGGAGGCCAACAGCTTGCCGTCTGATGAAAAGGCGATGGCCATCAGCTCATCATCGTGTGTCAGGTTGCGCAGCAGCTTACCGGTCTGCGCATCCCACAGGCTGACCGCACGTCCGCTGCCGCCTGCCGACGCCAGAATTGTGCCGTCGGGGGAAAAGGCTAGCCCATTCAGACCATCCCGAAGCCCCCATTGTTGTGTCGGCTGCCTGCTTTGGACGTCCCACAATCGAACCGTGGGGTTGGTGCCACCCGATGCCAAGACGCGGCCGTCGGGCGAAAAGGTCACTTGATGCACGCCACTCTCATCGCCGTACTCAAGGGTGCCAGCGATTTGGCCGCTCTCCACATCCCACAGCCTCACCGTGCCGCTCAGTCCGCCAGCGGCCAACCATGCGCCATCGGGTGAGAATTCCAGGTTGAACGCGGCGTTGTCGGCTTGCGCCTCAAAGGTGCGCACCACTTGCCCGCTGGCGACGTCCCACAGTTTGATCGGTTGGCCGAAGAAGGTAGCGGCAAGCAGCGACCCGTCCGGTGAGAAGGCCACGGGACCACACTTGCCGCGGTCGAGCGTATGCATGACCTGCTTGCTTTCCACATCCCACGAGGCAGGCAGATCGCGCAAGGTGGA
>JBFEPU010000129.1:0-7917 GCA_041549915.1 Anaerolineae bacterium
GCTTTGGGGATGCGATGCTCATCACGTAGACTGCAAAGATGGATGAGCACCTTTCTGACTCAAACAGCCGCAGCGTATCTTGCCGCAGACAAGGTAGCTTCGGCGATGCCATGTTGATCCTGTAACGCTCGAAGGGTGGCCGGGTCCACTGTGACCAAGAAGGTACTAGCGTATCCCGCCTCTGGCGGGGTAGCTCTGGCGATGCGATGCTGATCAGGAACCACCTACCCACTTGACACAATGGCCAACGAAAGCAGTGAGCCAATCAAGATAACGCGCAAGCTGGCGATTCCAGCTTCGGAACTGGAGTTCCGCTTCTCGCGCAGTGGGGGGCCAGGAGGCCAGAACGTGAACCGCCGCGAGACACGCGTGGAGCTCCTGTTCGACGTGGAAGGGTCTCCCACGCTCAGTGAGAAGCAGCGCAAGCGCCTGCTCAAGCGCCTGGCCAAGCAGATCGACGGCGAAGGCGTGCTGCATATCGCAGTGCAGACCCACCGCAGCCAGCTGCGCAACCGGCAGGAGGCTGTGGAGCGCTTTGTCGCAGCGCTGCAGAGGGCAATGCGCAAACGCAAGCGCCGCTTCCCGACCAGGGTCCCAGCACAGGCCAAGGAACAGCGCCTGGCCACGAAGCGAAAGCGAAGCGAGATCAAGAAAAAGCGCAAGGGCGTGGACTCACACGACAGCAACTGACCCAAGCCCCCGTGCATTCACTGCCCCGGCCTGCATGGCATGAACGTGGCGCCAGCCCTCCGCCGGGCTTTGGCCACGCCAAGCCTCGCGTCCCACCCCACCACTCTATTTGACTGTAACCTTTCTTTATGGTATATTCCATAAGAAGACCCCCAAATCGTCGCGACCAAAGCAGCCTTATCCACGTCTGTACATTGGGAGACAGGAGCGAAGCGATGTCGATGTCCAGGTACTTTGTCGTTGTGGCCGGCAACATCGGCTCGGGCAAGACGTCCCTCACCAGGCTGATGTCTGACCGCCTGGGCTGGGAAGCCTTTTACGAATCGGTGGATGACAACCCCTACCTGGCCGATTTCTACGCCGACATGAAGACCTGGAGCTTCCATCTGCAGGTGTTTTTCCTGGGGCATCGGGCCAAGACACACCGCTACCTGTCCACACAGCATCCTACCTCGAGCCTGCTTGACCGCAGCATTTACGAGGACGCAGAGATATTCGTCCGTTCCCTGCATACGCTGGGCCACCTGAGCGAGAGGGACGTAAACTCCTATCGGAGTGTGTACGACCAGATCCTCGGCGGCCTGCCGGCGCCCAGCCTGCTGATCTACCTGCGGGCATCGGTGGCGACGCTGCTCGAGCGCATCCGCAAGCGCGCTCGAGGCATTGAAACGGGCATCACGGCGGACTATTTGTCGCTGCTGAACTCGTACTACGAGCAATGGATGGCAGAGTTTGACCTTTGTCCCGTGCTCACCATTCCGAGCGACGAGCTGGACTTTGTCGCGTATGAGCAACACCTGACCATCATCGCCAATCGCACACTGGACCGGCTGAAGGGAAAGGAGGAGATCACCTTTCACTCAGAGTGACAGGCAACAGGGGGGCATGTGTTCTGATCACAACGGTGGACATGCATTACGCTGAATTTGCGGCTTATGAAAAGCTGTGGTACAATCATTATGTAGGTGTGGGGCCTACAACTGAGCGTACGGTACTAAGTAAAGGAGTGCACCATGCAGAAAAAGATAGAAGAGTTTCTGACATCGCTCCGGGTGGAAAAGGGGTACTCGGAGAACACGCAGGTCGCTTACAAGAACGATCTGGGCCAATTCCTCGATTTCCTGAACCGCGAGAGGGCGGGCGAGGTTATTGACTGGGGCGCCGTCAACAAGGACCACCTGGTGGGGTACATCTTACACCTCAAGGCAGAGCGGGAATATGCTTCCACCACGGTGGCCAGAAAAGTGGCGGCGATCAAGTCGTTCTTCCACTTTCTGGTCGCTGAGGGGTTGATCACAGACGACCCGACAGCGACACTGGATTCGCCCAGGGTGAAGAAGTACTTGCCGCGCGCCATTTCCCAGGAGGACGTCGAGAAGCTGCTCGACGTGGCCAGCCAGAAGGGTACGCCCAGGGGTCTCCGCGACCGCGCCATCCTGGAGTTGCTCTACGCTACGGGCATGCGAGTGAGCGAACTTGTGGCGCTGGACGTGGGCTCTGTGGACCTGGCCTCGGCAAGCGTGCGGGTCTTTGGCAAGGGGGGCAAGGAGCGCATCATACCCATTTACGATCGAGCGGTGCAGGCGGCTGGGGCGTATCTGAACCAGGGACGCATACATCTACTGCGCAACCCCGAGGAGAAGGCCTTGTTCCTGAATCAGCGGGGCAAGCGCCTGACGCGGCAGGGCCTGTGGCTGATCGTAAAGGGCTATGTCAAAGAAGCGGGCCTCAAGGTCCACGTCACGCCGCATACTTTGCGCCACTCGTTTGCGACGCACATGCTGCGCGGCGGTGCGGACTTGCGCAATGTGCAAGAACTGCTCGGGCACGCCAATATCGCCACGACGCAGGTCTACACGCAGGTCAGCAACGAGCGGCTGCGCGAAGTGTACGACGAAGCCCACCCGCGTGCGAAGTAGCCCCATGCCCGTCCAACTCACAATCGCACACATCCGCGAGGCTGCGGACTGGATCGGGAGCAAAACAAGCCTGCGTCCCCAAGTGGGGCTAGTCCTTGGTTCAGGCCTCGGACCTCTGGCCGACCAGGTCGAGCAGCCCGTGGTCATACCCTATCCGGACGTGCCCCACTTTCCGGTGTCCACAGTGGAGGGCCACAGCGGTGAGCTGGTGCTTGGCTCACTGCATGGCTGGCCGGCAATAGTGATGCGCGGCCGAGCCCACTACTACGAGGGCTACACCATGCAGCAGGTGACCTTCCCCATTCGGGTCATGTGGGCGCTGGGAGTCCAGTACTTGATCGTGACCAACGCCGCCGGCGGTTTGAACCCTGCATTTCGCGCTGGTGACCCAATGCTGATCACCGACCACATCGGTCTGGCGAACATGGTCGGGTTGAACCCGCTGTATGGGCCCAACATCGCGGAAATTGGCCCACGCTTCCCGGACATGTCCCAGGCCTATGACCCGCAGCTGCGCCAGCTGGCACTTCAGGCCGCAGCGGACCTGGGCATCACGCTGCACCAGGGTGTCTACATCATGCTGTCCGGCCCCAACTACGAGACACCAGCTGACCTACGCTTTCTCCGGCTGATCGGAGCCGACGCCGTTGGGATGTCCACCGTGCCCGAGGTGACGGTCGCCCACCATGCCGGCATTCGTGCAATGGGCCTCTCTGGGATCAGCAACGTCGCAATCCCGGCGCCCGGCGCACCAGAAGTCAGCCATGAAGAAGTGCTGGAAGCGGGTGAGGCTCTGGTGGCCAAGGTAGGACCGCTGATCAAAGAGGTGCTGCGCAGATTGGCAGCAGAAACGCGGAGCGCCCCGGCGGCCAACGGCTAGCTACGCATCTTTCCATCGCCTTGGGCAGATGTGCGCCGCGGTGCGGCAGCCTCTCACTCCTGGAATGAGTGGCGAGACGCTAGCTTGCTGGACAGGCACTGAGAGGCTGGCCGTCGAGACTTGACATGCTTGGAGACAGCGCAGGATGAGCTTTGTGAGGATCCTATCCTTCATCCACGAATACGCCGTCTGGCTCTACGGCGCAGGTGCTCTGGCGCTGCTGTTCAGCCTGTACGAGCTGAGAGCAGCGCGCAGGAGCAGCGCTGCTACCATCTTCAGCCTGGAGAGGGAGTTTGCCGGCCGGCGGGAGAACCGAGCTCGTGTCCTGCTCGCCACCTCAGTCGCGCTGCTCGCCCTGCTGACCGTGCTCAGGTTTGCCATTGTTCCATCCGAGCCTTTGCCGCCAGTGCGTGCGCCCACGCCCACAAGGCTGGTTCTCGAACCACCGACCCTTGTCCCTCTGACTCCCACGCCGACGGTCACGCGCATTCCCACCCGCCCCCGGCCTACACCTGCGCCGCCCACGGAAACTCCAACACCAACGGCCGTCCCACCGCCGCCCTGCCCCCGGCCCGACGTCTGCATCGCGGTCCCAGCCCCGAACCAGGTCATTTCAGGGACGGTTGCCATCCAAGGAACGGCAAACATAGAGGCGTTCCAGTTCTACAAGATCGAATACGGAATGGGTGAGGCCCCTGACCAGTGGAACAGCATCGGAGATGTGCAAACAACACCGGTTGTGAATGGCACACTGGCAGTCTGGATTACGGCGGGGTTCCCGGAGAGCGTCTATAAGCTGCGCCTGACGGTGGTGGACGTGTCAGGCAACTTCCCGCCGCCGCACGAGGTGAGAGTGCTCATCCGGCCATAGGGTGCAGAGCACAGCGCCCGAGTACTGTCGGCCAGCCCTTATGCGGCTGGCCGACTTTTTGCCTATCCGAAGACTCAGCCGAGGCGGCTCCTCGCGCAGCACCCTGCGCCAGCATGGGCACGCCGCCGGACACTTGCACCGGCGCTGCGCTCTGGCGCAAGTGCAGGTGTTGCCGGGCGTGGGAGCCCGGCCCGCTGCTTTCGGATAGCCACTTAGTTCTCACCCTCTTGCACCTGGGACGTGGCCGTCAGAGGGCCTCGATGCCCCGGTGCACTCATGTAGCCTGCAACCAGTCCCAAACCCAGCGACCAGGCGCGCAGGTAGAGGACGGGGAGGGACACGAAGGCGATGGGCCGGTCCCGTCTCCAGGCCTTGGCCACAAACGGTATGGCAGTCACGACAAACGCCCCCAAGACAAGCCCCAGCCAGCGAAGATTGGACTGGCTGAACAGCGACAGAAGAGTCAACGGAGCCGAGAGAGCCGCCAGAACCATCTGCGCCTTCAGGTCCCGCGGTGTGTGGGTATCCCGCCAGGCCTTGCTGGGATGCCGACGCAGCACCAGTGTCTTCCAGTAGCCGATCTTGTATTTGCGCCGCGCATACTGGAGCCAGCTCTCTGGATGGCGGTGGTAGACGATGGCCTTTGGGCTGAACACCATCTTGTGACCGGCGCTCGCCAATCTGAAGGACAGCTCCTGATCCTCGACCGAAGCAAAGGGGAAGCTGGTGTCGAAGCCGTCACTGTCAGCCAGAACCTGGCGACGGTAACCAGCAGCATAGGTATCGATAAAGTCCACGTACTCGTGGCGCGCGGTGTAATCATAGCGATCCTCATACTCGACCTGAATGAAGCGCGCAGTCAGGTCGTCCTGTCGCGTTCGGTACACTCCCTTGGATCCTGCGATCTCCGTGGCGGTGAGCGGTGCGATCATCTGCTCGATCCACTCTGGCGCCGGCGCGCAATCCGCGTCGGTGAACAGAATGATCCCTCCTCGTGCTTCGGCCAGGCCTGCATTGCGCGCAGCAGCTGGCCCCTGGTTGGCCTGGCGTATCACTCGCGCGCCGTACCGTGCAGCAATGGCTGCGGTGTCGTCGCTAGAACCGTCATCTACCACAAGCACTTCATACTCATCCAGCGGGACGGACTGGCTGTTGAGCGCCGCCAAACACTCGGCTATCGTCGCTGCCGCATTGTAGGCAGGCACGATCACCGAAACGGCAACAGACTCCGCGCCCATCCGCATCACCCTCCGGAGCTGATGTCCGGCCTGTGGAAGTCGTAGTTGCCGGCCCACAGTCCCAGCACACCGCCCAGCACAATGGGCACGTGCACAACCAGATGCAGCACAACGGCGTAGCTCAAGGCCACGTTGCGTTCCACCCCGAACAGTGAGAGTGTCACAACGCACAGGTAGTGAAAGACGCCCACCTGCAGCGGTGAGGTTGGCAGAATCGCCCCGGTCATCAGCACCACCATCAGCAGAGGAGAAGCTAGCGGATGCACGGTCAGGTCTAGGACACGAAACACTAGGGCATTTGTCGCTATGCCCAGAGCCCAGACCAGGACCGACCAGGCCCACAGTCGTGCCTGCACAGCGACATGCCGCAGCGCCCGTAACTCTGCACTGGCTTCGGCCAGACGCCGGAAAAGACGGAGAAAGGCGAGGGCACGGTAGCGCTGCATCCAACGCCCGAGCGCTTCCACGATCCGCTGCCGCTGATTGACCAGCAGGACGACGGCGAGCAGCAGCACGGCCAGGACCGCACTGAGCAGAAGGCTGGAGCGACGCAGCCACGACGGAATCGGCGTCCACAATGAGAGCAGGGCAATGAGCAAGAGCAGCATCACGCTGTCCAGTGCCTTCTCCACCACGGTCGTAGCCAGGGCAAAAAGCTTGCTGACTCCGCTGTCCTCACCAATAAAATAGGCGCGCATCAGATCACCTAGCCGCGCGGGCAGCAGCTTGTTCGCCAACTGCCCAACGAGCAAGGCGGATGTGCAGTTCAGCATCGATAGCTGTGCATGGGCAGGGTAGAAGAGCAGCCGCCAGCGAACCACCTTGGCCCAGGTGTTCAGCACAACAGAGCCCAGCGCCAGCAAGAGGAAGAAGAGATCGGCTTTGGCCAGCGCGGCACCGACCTCAGACCACTGCACGTCCTTGACCGTCAGGTACAGGGCCAGCAAGCTCAGCGCCATGCCCAGCCAGAACCGAGGCGCCCGCAACCAAGCAAACCGCCTGCCAGCTGTTTTCTCTGCCACCGGTCCCAACGCATTCATTCGGTTCCACTCCTGGCCCGGCTTCCCAGAGGTTGAACCAGCGCTGCCTGGTCCGCTGAGGAAAGGTTGGCCAGTGCCGCCATCAGCCCCAGCATTGCCCAGATGACTACTCCCGGCTTTGCGCCAAGGGTGATACAATCCGTGAGACCATAGACGTGATAGGCTACCATGCTGCACAACAACCCCACGCTGATGGCCCGCAGTGATCCCTGCTCCAAGCCTCTGTGCGCGGTCGCCCAGGAAACGAGGAAGCCAATCAGGAGAGCGAGATAAGCTACCAAGCCAGGGATGCCAACGTCCACCGCCACCTGCAAGAAGACGTTGTGGGCGTGCGTTAGCTGCAGCACTCTTTGCGGTGGAATCGAGAAGAGTGGGTATAGAACATTGGCCGTCGGTGAGAAAGCGTTCAGCCCCACGCCGGTATAGGGGAAATCCTGGATCATGTAGAGAGCACGCTGCCAGATCTCAAACCGCGCGCTCACGTTGCTTTCTGCGCCCATCGCCAAGATCGAATTCAGAACCTCTTCGGCGCCCAGGCGATACTGCGCGAGGGCACCGCCCAGCAGCACCAACACCAGGCCGAGCCACAACCAGCGCCGTCGAAAACTGGTGAGCAGGAGCAGGGCCGCGGCGGTACCCAGCCAAGCGCTGCGCGACCGCGTTCGTAGCAGTATGGCGACCATAAACAACAATCCGAAGGCCGCGAGAACTGGCAAAAGTCGGCGTCGCAAGGCCCACAGGACAGAAACCACCTCGCCCTCTGGCCTCCCAGCAAGGACGGTGTGTCGCTGGTCAAAGAACCCCAGGAACAGCAGGCTCGCCGAGAAGGGGATAAACAGAGATAGTGCAGCGCCCACTTCGTTGGCATTGAAACCGCCGGTGGGCCCGCCCGTCATCCGGGCAATCAGCCGAGGCAAGTGATCATATGCCTCCGGCCACGCAAGCCATGTCCTCGGCCATTGCGTGCCCAGCAGAGCGAGAACCGAAACCGCGACCCCGCTCAGTGCGATGGCAAGACCCAGCCACCAGGCGCGGGCCGGCCGCTGTACGTAGTTCACAATGGCGTAGAACACCGCTATGCCCAATATGATGCCATAGAGCTTGGGCATGCTGTTCTGCACATCCATCGAAGCCCACACACTGATCGGGAGCATCAGCACAAGGACGAGTATGGATGCGTCCATGGCTGTGCGAGCGGTGAAATGCCCGTGTGTTAACGTGCGCCCGAGCCACGGTAATGCGAGCAAAGGCACAAGGAGGGGCGTAACACGGTTCGGGA
>JBFEPU010000130.1:0-7917 GCA_041549915.1 Anaerolineae bacterium
ACCGCGACGCGCTGCGGAGCGAGTTCCAGCTGGATATCTACCCCACCAGCGAGATCATCCCGGTGCCGACACAGTACCCCGGTCAGATCCCACCGAAGTACGTCCAGTTCTTGGGCGAGCGTTACCTGCCCGACGCCGAGGCAATGCAGGAGACGACATTTCCCCACGTTCCGAACCGTTTCCTGCCGGCCGGGCTGGATGTGATGGCATCGGTGCTTGCCTCAGAGCGAGCCGAGCACTGGCTGGCAGACGAGATGGCTGTCCATCCCCAACTGGCCACTCAGATCGCTGCACTGCGAACGCAGTTCGACGAGTACGGCGAAACTGGCTGGACCAAGTCGGTGTACAATGGCTGGCTGTACAGCTTGCGGCCGCTGCTCAAACCGATGGCTGCTGGCGCGCCGACCTTTATGCAGGGGACAGCATGGCAGGACAAGGAGCTGAACACGGCCTTCGGCTCGTGGACACAGTTGCGCCACGACTTTATCCTGTACGGCAAGCAGACCTATGTCCCAGCCCCAGCAGCGTGGGGGCCAGGACTGGTGGAGCCTGTGCCCGCCGCGTTCGAACGCCTGGCCGATCTCTGCGATCAGGTGGACGGCGTGCTCAGTGGATACGGCATGCTGCCTGAGATCCAAGGCCGTAGCCTGCGCGAGTTGCGATCAATGTTGCGTGCCTGGCAGGGTTACGCGCAGAAGGTTGCAGATGGAGGCTGGCTCAGCGAACAAGAGCAAGATGACATTCACGGCGTCGGGATGTCGCTGCTCCACCTGTTCCAAGACGGATGGGGCGTGGCTGAGAAATCCCCGCTGCTGGTGGCAGACGTGGCCAGTGACTCCACCTACTTCCGCGTGCTGCACGAGGGGACAGGTCACTTTAACCCACTGATAGTTGTCTACACGCCACCTGGAGGAGAGCCCATTGGCGGCATCGGCTACGTTTTCAGCCACTACGAGTTCATCGAAGCGGACTGGAACCGGCTGAACGACGCGGAGTGGGAGCTCAGGCTGCAGCAGAATCCACCGGCGCGACCGGCCTGGGCTTCCAGCTTCCTGCCAGCGGAGCAGCAGGCCTCCATCTACCTTCCATACGTGCCAAGCGGCCCATAGACGGCTGCGGACACGAGGCGTAAGCGGCGCGTGAGACTCTACTTGACGCGGCCGACTGGAATGGGTATCATTCCTGCGCCAAGCGCATCCGGGGGAACCCATGCCTTTGAGCACACCAAGTCGGGGCCGGAACGTGGTGCTACGGATAGATCTGAAAGGAGCTCTGTTTGTGGTACGCCGCCATCTGCTACTGAGTCTCACGCTTCTGTGTTGTTCTCTGGCACTGGCCGCGTGGTCAGCCGGGGCGTTAGGAGCAGCTCCCCGCTCCGCAGCGGAAGCCGTCGCCAGACGTGCCCTGGCCGCGCCATCCAATATGGCCACCCCCGCCGCTGGGTTCATGTACCTGCCAGCCGTGCTCAACGGCTTTCCCAAGCCTTCACCAACCCCAACAAACACAGACTCCATCTTCGACGATTTCAGCGACCCCGGCAGTGGCTGGGCCCAGGAAGATACGGTTGATTACCTGACGGGCTACGTTGATGGCGAATACCGTGTTCTGGTCAAAGAGCCCAACACGGCGGGGGGGGCCATCTGTCCACGATTCGAGTGCACCGACTGCAGCTTGGAAGTGGATGCCCGCTACGCTACAGACAACTACTATGCTTATGGACTGACTTTCGGCGTGACCCATGACGACGAGTCTGGCTACTTTTTCCTTCTCTATGAGGAGGGCTACTACGCCATATGGGAGATGGTAGGCGGTCAGTTCGAGACGATCATTGATTACACAGCCTCCGAGCACATAAGGCGCGGCCAGAGTACCAACCACTTGCGCGTCGTCCGCGTCGGGCAAGATATTCGCACATTCATCAACGGGTATCACATCATCACCGTCCCCGATGACACGATTATGGGATCGCTGAGGGTGGGCTTGGTCGCTGGTGCCGGCGACCTGCCTAACGTTGACGTGCGCTTCGACAACTTCCGTGCCGCTCCGTACACCAGCGGCGGCGAGTAGCGTTCTGAGCGATGGCGAGGTTATCCGCGGCGCGTACGCAAGCAGCTGCGCCGTGCCGAGCACCCTGAACGGCGACTCGGTTGCCTGCACCCCGGGACCGGATGACTGATCTGCCCACTGCCGTCGTTCACGTCCTGTACGGTGTCGCCAAACTCTCTGCTGTCGCATCGGCCTTGGACACCCGTTTTTCATGTTTTTTTCATCTAGCCGTGGTAGAATTCCCGGGAGACACTGCCTTCAGGTAGCACTGGGTCCGACAGCTGCTGTCACGCCAGCTCTGTCTGACCCAGATGCCTGCCCTTGGTTGTGAAGCCGAACATGGACCTCAGCTACCGCCACCTTGAACGGTGCCCGGTTCGAGACCGGGCAGCCTGGGACGGTCGGCTCTACAGACGGAGATAGGGATGCCAATCCTAGAGACCAAAGACCTTCAGAAGCAATACAGACTCGGTGAGCACACCGTGCATGCTCTGCGCGGTGTGGACTTTGTGGTGGAAAAGGGCGACTTTGTCGCCATCATGGGACCGTCAGGGAGCGGCAAATCGACCCTGCTCCATCTGCTGGGAGGCCTCGACAAACCGTCGGACGGCGAGGTCACGCTTGCTGGCCAGCCGCTCTCCATACTGGATGACAACCAGGTCACTTTGGTGCGCAGGCACAACATTGGCTTTGTCTTCCAGTTCTTCAACCTACTTCCGACTCTGACAGCAGAGGAGAACATCGCCCTGCCGCTCATTATCGATGGCCAAGATCTGCGCAAACACCAGGAACGCATCGAAGCACTACTGGAACTTGTCGGGCTGGTCGATCGTCGCCGCCACAAGCCCGACCAGCTTTCGGGAGGGGAGCAGCAGCGCGTGGCTATTGCACGCGCTCTCGTCACAGAGCCGACCATTGTCCTGGCCGACGAGCCGACGGGCAACCTCGATTCCAAGAGTGGGGCAGCCGTCATGGAACTTCTACGGCGCTCGTGTGACGAGCTCGGCCAGACAATCGTCGTGGTGAGCCACGATCCAAGAGCCGCAGCATACGCCGACTGGGTAGTCTTCCTGGGGGATGGGAAGGTAGCAGGTCGAGTCACATTCGATGGTCAGGACGACATGGGCCAGCGCCTGCGCAGTATAATGGACACCATGGAAGAGCTCCAGCTGTAGCCAGAATGGCCGTCTTGCGGATTTCTGTGGATCCTCCTGGCAACGGTTGGTAGCAGGACCGATGGTTAGCAAGAGCATGATCATTGTTCGTGACGGTCCGCGAATAGGCAGTCAATGATGTCCCGTACGTCCTTGTTGACTCTACGTTCTCTCAGGGTGCGGCTATCGCGCACGGTGCTCACCACGTTCGGCATCGTTCTGGGCGTGGCGGTCATTCTTGCCATCAGCATCACCAACCGTAGTACTCTCGATTCTATCACGACGGTGTTCAGTGAAGCGTCGGGCAAGGCACATCTGGTCGTCACCAGCTCGAGCGCGGATAGCCGGGGGATTCCCGACGATATCTTGCGCCGCATTGTCACCGTGCCCGGGGTCAAAGCAGCGGTCCCTTCCCTCCAGGTGCAGGCCTTGTTGGCTGATGAGGCTCCTCCTTCCAGTCTTGACATCAGCATGTTCGGCGCCGTCGCAAGCGGGCTGGCGCTGTATGGCATCGACCCCTCTCTCGATCCTGAGGCCCGCGAGTACAAGATCGTCGCTGGTCAGTTCCTGACGCCTGCGCTGGATCCCTATGACATCGTCCTGGTCAAGGACTACGCCGATGACAAAGACATCGAGGTGGGAGAGGATCTCCGCATTCTCACCTCGGAGGGGCCGCAGATTGTCCGCGTTGTGGGTCTGATGTCCAAGGAGGGACCGGGGCAATTGAACAACGGCGCGTTTGGCGTCGTTCCCCTGCAGGCAGCTCGCGAGATGTTCGGCCGCTCAGGTGACTTGGATCAGATTGATATCGTTGCCACACCGGAAACGGCCACCACCAGTGGGCTCGATGAACTCAAGGCAGCCTTGCAGGCACGACTGGGAGCTAGGTACACCGTCATCTTTCCGGCGACCCAAGGCAAGCGCGTCACGGAGATGCTGGACACCTACCAGACAGGACTGACGCTTTTTAGCGCGGTTGCGCTCTTTGTTGGAGCATACTTGATCTACAACGCCTTCTCGATGACCGTTGTTGAGCGCACGCGCGAGATCGGCATGTTACGAACGGTCGGGATGACGCGGCGGCAGGTAATGGTGCAGATCCTAACGGAGGCCGGGATGCTCGGAGGCATCGGCTCTGTGCTGGGCATTGGGGCCGGCATCTTGCTGGCCCGAGGGTTGATCCGGGTTATGGAGTTTCTGCTTGCCCAAGAGGTACAGCACGTTACGGTGCCGTTTGATGGCCTAGTTGCCGGCACGGTGGTGGGCGTCGGGGTGACTTTGGTTGCTGCAGCCATCCCGGCCCGGCAGGCGGGCCGGATCTCGCCTCTCGAAGCATTGCGCATCCGTGGCACGCGGCGTGAAGGCTGGGTCATCCGCTATGGTTGGCCCTTGGGTTTGGCTCTCGTGGGTGTCGGCTCTATTGCGCTAGGTCTCGGTCCCCTACCGATGGTCTCCATGTACCGGATCGGGCCGCCGGCCGTGATCGCCATCTTCCTTGGGGCCACGCTGCTCATTCCCGCCTCTGTGGGAGTCTGGGAACGCGTTGCGCGCCCGTGGATTCCGCGCATCTATGGGACCGAGGGTCGGCTGGGCAGCGGCAACATCCAGCGCTCCAAGGTGCGCACAGCCCTGACTGTCGCTGCACTGATGGTCGGAGCGGCCATGATCCTCGCGATTCGGTCCACGACGAAGTCGTTCGCTGCCGACCTTCGATCCTGGATCGAAGTGTACGTCGGCGGCGACCTGTTTGTCTTCGCTTCGCTGCCCATGCGCGACGAGTTGGCTGGGAGGCTGCAGGCCGTGGATGGCGTCGCTGAGGTGACTCCGGTCAGATACTTTGACGTTGTGTGGCAAACGCCTGACGGCGAGGATGAGCAGCTGCAGTTTATGGCCATCGACCCTTTGACCTATCCTCGGGTGACCTGGTTCGTCTTCGCTGCTGGTCAGGGTGATCCCGATGCGCTGCTGGAGCGTCTGACAGCGGGTGACACTCTGTTCATCTCCAGTGTGATAGCCGAACAGCATGGACTCGCGCAGGGTGACACTATTCGGCTTTCCACCAGGCGGGGAGAGCGAGACTTTGAGGTTGCAGCGGTCGTCGTGAACTACCAGAACAACGGTCTTGTGGTCTTGGGAAACTGGACGGACATGCGCCGCTACTTTGGCCTGAACGATGTCAGCGCCTTTCTGCTCAACGTCCAGCCGGGCTACTTGCCGGAGGAAGTTCAGGATCGCATCGACAGTCTTTACGGCCAGCGCCGTCACCTCATCGTGGAGTCGAACAGGGCGCTCAAGGCACGTGCTCTGGGCATGACGGCTCGGGCCAATGCTCTGTTTGATGTACTGTCACTGATTGCGATGGTCGTGGCTGCCCTTGGTGTGGTGAACACGATGACGATGAACGTTCTGGAGCGCACCCGAGAGATTGGCATGCTGCGCAGCGTGGGCATGACACGCTGGCAGGTGGGCAGGATGATCCTGGCTGAGGCCGGGATGATGGGGCTCATCGGAGGTACTCTCGGCATGGCCTTTGGCGTGTTCCTGTCACGCCTTTTCGTGACGGCGAGTGCTGCTGAGGGTGAGGTACCAACATACGTGTTCCCAGCCGAGGGGCTTCTTGTCAGCCTGGTCCTTGCCCTTGTGGTATCTCAACTGGCAGCCATCTGGCCCGCGCGGCGCGCAGCGCGCATCCGCATCATAGAGGCGATTCAATTCGAGTGATAGGAGATCAAGCCATGAACGGACGTCGAGTTAGTCTAACTGTAGTTGCGGTTGCCATGATTCTGAGCGTGGCAGTCAGCGGCTGCGGCCAGGATTCCTCATCAGGGTCGCAGGTTATCACACCATCGCCCTATCTTCCCGGAGAGTATGTTCCAGACGTGATCTCTGCCGAGGCCGTTGTGGTGCCGTACAAGGAAGCCAGCCTGAGCTTCGGGCTACCAGGACGCCTGAACGAGATCCTCATATCCGAGGGCGATGCGGTAGGCGTGGGTCAAGAACTGGCCAGACTGGACACCCGGGACCTGGACCTGTCGGTGCGCCGGGCCGAAGCTGCGTCGAAATCGATGAAAGCGCAACTGGACAAGGCAGAAGCCGGGGCACGCGAAGAAGAGATCGCGTTAGCAGAGGCAGACGTGGCGATCGCGGACGGGAACCTGGCATCTGCTGAGGCAAACCTTGAAAGCGCGGATGCGAGCCTGCAAAAGGCTCTCACCGGCCCCACGGAGAGTGACATCCAGATCGCTGAGAAACAGGTGGAGCTGGCCAGGAGCCAACTGTGGGGGGCGCAGACGCAGCGGGACGTGATCGGCGACCAGTTGAACGCCTTTCCACCGCGAGCGACCCAGGTCGAGTATGAGGCTGCCAAGGCCCAGGTGGCGACTTTCGAGACACAGGTGACGATCGCCGAACTGCAACTCCAGGAGACAAGGGCAGGCGCTCGCGACGAAGACGTTGCCATTGCCAAGGCCCAGGTGAGCCAAGCCGAAGCCGGCGTACAGATTGCTGAGGCGCAGCTCGAGCAGGCAGAGGCACAGCTTTCTCTGGTGAATGCGGGCAGCCGCGCCGAAGACCTTGCTGTGGCTGAGGCTGCAGTAGCCGAAGCTGAGGTGGGTCTATCAGAGGCGAGGAACGCCCTGGCGGATGCCATACTCAAGGCCCCCTTCAGCGGCACTGTGGGGTCGATCCTGCTCAATGAGGGAGAACTGGTCTCGCCGCAGGTGCCGGTCATCCTTTTGGGCGACCTCAGCCGGTTGCGCGTCCGGACCGTAGACTTGAGCGAAGCGGACGTGAACCATGTGAGGCTGGGCCAGCAGGCGACGGTCACAATCGACGCCTTGGCGGGCAGGGAACTCAAGGGGACCGTGGTGCGGATTGCCCCTGTTGCTACTGAACGGCGTGGCGACAGGGTGTACACCGTGACGCTGGATCTGGACGTGGGACCAGAGTCGGGGCTGCGTTGGGGCATGACTGCATTCGTGGAGATCACGGTGCGCTAGACTGACGTCGTGGCACGGGACCAGAGTGCAAGCCGGCAGCCAGCGATCGATTGGCTGGCGCAGCGCCACGCAGCGGGGCGGGTTCGGCCTGGAGTGCCGGTGAACGGGGGCCCTGGGTCCTATCTCGGGCGGAAGGGGCACCTGCGCTGGCGCAGCAATTTGGAGATCACATCGGCTGAGAGTTGAGCTCGGTCGGATCGTGTGCGGCTGAGGGAGTGAGTGTGAAACGAGCAAGGTCTTTTCGAACATGCGTTGTCCTACTGCTGTCTTTGTCACTGCTGCTTGCCATGGCGTCCGTGACAAGCCTGTCCAAGCAGGACAAGACAGCACTGCACAGGCCGGCCTCGAGGCGCGAGAGTCACTGGCTTCACCTGCCGTACGTCGCTAAGAACTGGCCCCCTGCAGAGACGCCTGCGCCGACCGGGACTGCCACGCCGACGCCAACGACCACTCCCACCGCCAGTACCACACCGACTATGACGCCGACGGTCCCATCGCTGCTCCCAGGTGACATCCTGACCCGCGACGACGATCTCATCAGCTTCATGGAGACCCACGATGCTATCTATGCCGGTGATGGGCAGATCATTGATGCTTTGCCTGACGGAGGCGTGCAATACCGGAGCCTCGAAGGTTTCCTTGCCGACGCTCATGACTACGTGATCGCCCAGCGCCTGACGACGTGGAGCGAGGAGGTCACCCAAGGAGCGATTGACTAC
>JBFEPU010000131.1:0-7897 GCA_041549915.1 Anaerolineae bacterium
GCCGGCAAGACCACCCTGATAAAGCTTCTGTGCCGCCTGTATGACCCGGCTGCAGGCACGATTTCTGTTGACGGGATCGACCTTCGAGAGTTCGACCCCATATGCTGGCGGCGTGAGATCAGCGTCATTTTCCAGGACTATGTCCATTACCACCTGAGTGCGTGGGAGAATATCTGGCTGGGCAACGTGGAACTGGAGCCGGATCGAGAGAGGATCATCCAGGCGGCCCGGCGGTCGGGTGCGGATGCGATGATCCGTCGCCTGCCGCAGGGCTACGACACCATGCTCGGCCACCAGTTCCGCGCGGGGCAGGAAATCAGCACCGGGGAGTGGCAGAAGGTGGCCTTGGCCCGTGCGTTCCTGCGGGACGCTCGCGTCGTGGTGCTCGATGAGCCAACGAGTTCGCTGGATCCTCTGGCCGAGGCAGCCCTGTTCGAGAAATTCCGGGAGCTGATCAAGGGCCGCAGTGGCATCTTGATCAGCCACCGCTTCTCGACAGTCAAAATGGCGGACATCATCTATGTTCTGGAAAGCGGCCAGATCACCGAAAGGGGCTCTCATGAGGAGCTGGTTCAACATGGCGGAACGTATGCTCGGCTGTATCGAGCTCAGGCGCAGCAGTATACGTGAAGATGGCCAGGCACCAGCTGCCCCGATGCGCTGTCGCTATCATGGAGATCTGTCCAAACCTGCAAAGCAGGGGAGAACTGTGGATCAATCGGCCACCCTAGCATCAGAGCTCAGTGAACGCCCCGAGATCGGTCTGCTTCTCGCCTGCGCACACGCCCATTTCGACCTCGAGCACCGCAAGCGCATAAGAGCGCTGCTCCAGGAAGACATCGACTGGGCGGCTCTGCTTCAGTTGGCCATCAAGCACAGGACGATTCCGCTGCTGTACAAGAGTCTTGCTGCCTCGTCCCCGGATCCGACGCCAGAGGAGGTCACGGCGCAACTGCAAGCGCTTTTTCGAGCCAACGGTGTGCGCAACCTCGCGCTGGCCACAGAACTGCTCAAAGTGCTGAGACACCTGCAGGACAACGGTGTGTGTGCCGTGCCATACAGGGGGCCGCTCCTGGCTGAGGTGGTGTACGGAGATCTGTCGCTGCGGACTTTCCAGGACCTGGATGTCTTGGTACAGCGGAAGGACGTCGCGAGGGCGAAAGATGCACTGGTGTCAATGGGATATCAGCTGGTGGTGCCCAAGCGATTGCCTGCGGCAGGCCATCTGACATATGAACATGCCTACGGATTCTGGCACGCCGGTAGCGGGCTGAGCCTGGAGCTGCAATGGGAAGTTGCCGAAAGGTACTTTGGCTTCAGAGTGGATCCCCAAGTGTGGGACCGGCTCGAGGTGGTGCGTTTCATGGGCCGTCAGGTGGTCGGGCTGCCGGCGGAGGACCTCCTTCTGATCCTCTGCGTCCACGGTTCGAAGCATGGTTGGGTGCGCCTGGCGTGGGTGTGTGACGTTGCCGAGCTTGTCCGCGCCCATCCAAGGATCGACTGGGAGCGCGCCCTGTGGCAGGCGCGCAGGCACAAAGTACGACGCATGGTTCTCCTTGGGCTTACCCTGGCAAGCGATCTGCTGGGGGCGATCCTTCCCGAGGAGATTGGGCAAAGCGTCAAGTCCGATTCCGCCGTCCAATCGCTTGGTCTGCAAGTGCGGGAAAGGCTCTTTCCTGAGGGAGCGGGCACGCGACGGACTCTTGAGACATCTCGCCTGTTTGTCTTTCACGTTCAGTTGCGAGAAAGCCTGTGGGGCAGGGTACGCCACTGTTTCCGTGTGGCTATGTTTCCCACCTGGCGAGACTGGGAGGCGCAGCCACTTCCCGGGGTGCTCTTTTTCCTTTACTTGGTGCTGCGGCCGTTGCGGTTGTTCAGCAAGCACGTATTGAAACGGTGGAGGCGGTGACGTGGACACGCAGCAACAGCAGCATCACTGCTTGGCCCCGATTGCTGCCTGGTCGCGCTCTGTGATGGCTCACTGCTGGCGGGTCACCGCACGTCTTCTCACGCCAGGGCGGAGATGGCGCTCGCGCGGGCAGAGAAGGACGGACCGCTCCATACTCCTATCACACACGATTGGAACGCACCAACGACTGGGCGGCGAGCAGCAGGAGCCTCGGCTGGGCAAGGAGCGAAAGCAGCAGGATCGGCGCTGCCTCATCGCGGGTGCGGGCGGCCAGAACCCTTCGCATTCTCTGGTTCACCAGGCTTAGCAGGTCATCGTAGTCTTCAGCGCTGAGAGCATTGAGTGCCTTGCGGACAAGCAGATGTATGTCAAGGTCTCGCCGTAGGCCGGCCGATCTGCGCCGGTGGTTGCCGCCGTGTAGTATTGCCTCGGCTGCCTCTTGGGCGCCGCGCAAGCCGGTTACCACTCCACCCACTGTTGTCATCTTGACGTGGCCAGCAGCATCGCCCACGAGGACTACCTGCGCCCCATCGATTCGTCGACCTGTTACCGAATTCGGCGCATATAGAGGCACCTGAGCACCCTGGTATGCCAATGGCTCCAGTCCCTGCGCGTCAAGAAAACTGTCCAGAGCATCCTGCGCCATTTGCGGGGCATCGGCAATCAGTCCCACCACCGCCCGCCCTTCCGATTCGGGGATCAACCAGTAGAAGTAGGCGGTGGTCTGGGGATCAAACCACACCTGGGTTGTGTCAGCTCGGGCCTGTGTAGGCAGGGGCACCGTGGCCTGCAGCAGAGAAAGGGTGGCGTGGCCATCGCGTTCAACAGCTCCTGCCACCTTGCTGAACGTCCCCTCAGCACCGATGAGCACTCGCGTGCGAAGGGTCCTCTCACGGCCAGCTGCGCTTTGCACCTTGACGACCAGGTCATCAGAATCCGATGCGACACTCAGGCAGCGATGGCCTAGAAGGAAGGCGACCCCCGCCGACTTGGCCTGTCCGACAAGCATCCGGACCAGTTTTTCGCGTTCCACGATCAGGTCGGGTTGGTTCAGGCGAATAGTGACCGATCGGCGTGGCGAGAAGAGCTGCAGGTTGGGGGCGCGGTTTAGGACCATCTGCTCGGGAATACATCCCAGGAGAGACTCAATGCGCGGGGTGACAATCAAGGTGCGCGCAGGCGGGCCCAACCGTTCCTTTTCGTCAAGCAGAAGGACAGGCAGGCCACCATTGGCCAGCAGGGTAGCCGTGAACAGTCCGGCCGTGGAGGCACCGACCACGATCACTTGGTTCTGATCATCCATAGTATTGCCCTATCAGCATGAGGACTTGTCACTGGATTATGAGCTCTCAGTTCTACTGGATTATGACGGCGCGCAAGACAATCGCTGCAGCAGCAGCCAGCCCTGTGTGTGCGCGGGCAGGGCTGGGTCCCGGGCTTGGCACCTGGTGCAATCCGTCAATTATAGCACAGGCCACAGGAACTCTGAAGTGGGCGCGTACAGAGTGTCGAGACAGTCGCCTTCTCTTGCACAGTGAGCTGGCATGAAGTACACTCGCGCGACACTAATAGACACCAGAGACGAAACAGCGGTGGATCTGGAGTCGACAAAGCGCACAGCTGAACCGGATCCAGTGCTCGCTTGCCAAGCGGTGAGGAAAGTCGATGGCTGTACACCGGTGCGGCAGTCTTGGGGCCGTCCCGATCCAGAGTGTTTGGACTAGATGGCCAGATTGCCCGGCTGGACACACCCGCACTCGATGGCCCTGATCCAGTCGCAATGATATGCAGCCAAGACCGAACGAGCCGACCATGCTGGATCATCTCCAGTCTGAAAAGCAACGCCCAGCAGCTGCTACCGCAGTGCGCGTTCACCGGGAGATCGAGGGCAATGTGCACTGGGTACTCGCTATGATCTCTAAGGAGGACGCTTGACGCGTGCGGAGGGGGAGTGCTACACAAACACCGCTGAGTTGGGTCGCATTGGTTCGAAAGTTGCTCGGGCGGGGGCAGAGCGCCAAGTGCAGCGTCTGCGCCAAGCGCGTGAATGCCAGAAGGGACGGCGACGACCGACTTGAGGTCGCGTGGGATGGACGCTCTTGCCCCGCACTCTCAACACCTTCACTTGACAAGACGCCAATGGTCATCATATGATATCCACGAGGCGTTTGAGGTGATCAAGTGCAGCTTCCTGGTGGAGTCGTTGCTCGAGCCGGGGAGTCTGGGGAGAGAGACTGTACAGGCCATGCTGGAGTGCACGGGCGTGAAAGCCCGGGTGGCGGAGGTACTGCAGGAGCTGCTAGTCCCTGCGGAGTGTCTACCTGGTGCCTTCGCAACGGGCTGGACGTACAGGCATCTGACCGCGCGTCTTGTCTGTACGTCGCGGGTGCGCTGCCACGTCCAGGACATTGGGCCAGGCTTGTGGGAACCGTGGCCAGTCTCCATCCGACCGAGGGGCTGCGGCGCCTTCTCCGTGGGGTTTAGCGGATCAAGCACAACTTTCTGGGGGCTGGCTTCTTGCCAGTGGGTGATGGCCATCAGGGGCAGGTCTCGGATAGGCTCAAGGTTGAGTTAGGCCTTGACTCTGACGTGCTCTTGTTGGGCCGGCGTGAGGACGTGCCACATTTGTAGTCGCGGCTGGACGCTCGCGTCCTGTCCTCGGTGAGGGAAGGCCCGCCTGCTGTCCTCTTGGAGGCGATGGCCTGTGACAGACCCGGCTTGGCCACAAGGGTTCCGGTGTACATGAGCTCGTCGCCGACAGTGAGACAGGCCTGTACGTCCCGCCGGAGAACCCGCAGGCGCTGGCCGATGCCATCCTCAATCTTCCTCCGGAACTCAAGCGGGCCCATACGATGGGCCAGACTGGACGCCAACGGGTTCTGCCGTAGTTCATGCAGGAACGGCTTCCAGTGGAGAGGGATAGGGTCCGTCGGGAATTCCTTCCGCGGGACAGACAGCCCTGACGGTGCCGGCAGCATTTTGTTCATACTGGAGATAACTGGTGGCAGCCAAGTGCGCAGAAAATGAAGGCGCTCTACCGTTTGTGTCGGTGCTTATGGCCATTCGCAATGAGGCGAACTACATCCGTAGGAGCCTGGGCTCCGTGTTAGCCCAGGATTACCCTGACCATCGGATGGAGGTTCTGGTGGTGGATGCGATGTCCACGGATGGGACGCATAGCATTGTCTCGCAGATGGCGGCCCAGCAGACGCGGTTCCAGGTGCGCATTCTGGACAATCCTCGTGGCATTGTGTCGTCTGGTCTCAACATCGGCGTGCGACGAGGAAGGGGCGACGTGTTCATTCGAGTGGATGGTCACTGTGAGATACCTCCGGACTATGTGCGCTCATGTGTGAAACTCCTAGAGTCCACAGGGGCAGCCAATGTGGGTGGACGGCAGCGTCCAGTGGGGGAGAGCTTTGTCGCCCGAGCGATCGCACTGGCGACCAGTTTTCCCTTCGGCATTGGGAATGCCCGGTTTCGCTACTCAAGTGAGCAGGGCTATGTGGATACCGTGTACCTCGGGGCGTACCCTCGAGCGGCGTTCGAACGCATCGGCGGCTTTGACGAACGACTGGTTCGCCACCAGGACTATGAGTTTAACCTGCGTCTGCGCCAATCAGGAGGAAAGATCTTCTATTCTCCGACCCTGGAGGTCCGTTATTACTCGCGAGCCAACTTGCAGGATCTTGTCCGGCAGTACTTTGACTACGGGTTCTGGAAAGGTCAGGTGACCAAGCAGAACCGGCAGGCCTTTGCCTTGCGGCATGCTGCCCCTGTCGTCTTTGTTTTGGTTGTCTTGGTCGGTGCCCTGCTTAGCTTGCTGGTCCCCTGGGTGCGCGTTCCCTACCTTGGACTGTGGCTGCTCTATCTGGGTGCTGGGCTGTTGGCTGCAGCGTTTCTGGCGGCACGAGGGGGTTGGCAATACATGCCGCTGCTCCCGTTGGTTTTTGCGGCCATTCATCTGAGCTGGGGATTGGGCTTCTGGTGGGGCGTGATTCGGCCTGGGGTGTCAACGGGGTCGGACACTCACCGCCAGCTTGCATGAGGGCTGCACCAGGCTCCAGACCCAGGGACGCAGCTTCACAAAGAAGCGCTCCGGCGGGATGGTGGCGGGGACTGTTGCCTGGCCTTGCGTCTGCGCCTGGATCACGTGCTCGTGCAGGGCATAGAGGCCAAGTCGAGAGGAGTGCTGGGTCTGCGTCTGAACATTGGGGAACGTAAACTCATCCTGGGATTGGTGGATGTGCTGGCACTCAATAGCGCGCTGATAGGAGTGGCAGGGTTGCGCCTGTCTGCCAGCTGGCAGGTCCTGCTGGAGCACCCGCTCTGGTTCCTGCTGCTCACGGTGCTCTGGGTGATGTTTGCCGCCACATTCGATGCCTACGATCTTGCTGCTGTCTGTGATGTCTGGGCCAGCACAAAGCGTGCAGCACAAACACTGCTGTTCACATGGTTGGCCTACCTGCCGATTCCGTACATCACCCCACCCCTGCTCCGCTCCCGGCTGGCTCTGGTCCTCTTCTTGCTATTCACGTGCGGCTTTCTCATGGCGGGACGCGTTCTCTATGCCCTCATGTTTTGCCAGCCAGGCCTGCGCCGACGTGCGTTGATCATCGGTGCCGGGTGGAGCGGGCGCACGTTGCTGCAGGCGCTCGTTGACAGCAGGGTTCCTGCTTACGAGATCGTTGGCTTTGTGGACGATGACCCTGCCATGCTGGGCGTGGCGGTCACCCTACCGGAGTCAGGACTGCACAAGAGCGGTGCGTACAGCAGCAGCGATTTGGAGCACGACCACGCCGGTGCGAAGCCGAGCGTGGAAGGGACCGGGCGGCTACGGGTCCTGGGCGACCACCGAGCGCTTCCTGACCTCGTCTTGCAGCATCAGGTCACGACGTTGGTGCTGGCTATGCCCGACGGGGTTACGGGCGAGCTAGTGCGGACGGTAATGGACTGTCTCGAGCTGGGGGTGGAAATCATTGCCATGCCCGTGCTCTACGAGCGGCTGACCGGACGCGTTGCGATCCAGCACATCGGGGCGCACTGGTGCGCTGCTAT
The DNA here is from genome assembly GCA_041549915.1 of Anaerolineae bacterium. Lineage (GTDB taxonomy): Bacteria > Chloroflexota > Anaerolineae > UBA2200 > UBA2200 > JBFEPU01. Next base: position 6,968 of record JBFEPU010000131.1, read on the forward strand.
GCCTACTGGCCACCCTGGTACGCACGCCCTGTGGCATCTTATGAAGCGCTTGACGGATGTTGTGTTGTCGTGCTTCGGGCTGGCGATGCTGGGGCTGGCACTGCCGGTGATTGCTGCAGCTATCTATTTGGATTCGCCTGGACCCATCTTTTACGTGCAAGAGCGTGTGGGACAGGGAGGGCGACGCTTTCAGCTGTACAAGTTTCGCTCCATGGTGTCTGGTGCGGAAAGCGATCGAGCCATATGGGCAAGCGAGAATGACCCACGGGTGACCCGTGTAGGGAGACTGCTGAGAGCGACGCATCTGGACGAGTTTCCCCAGTTTCTGAACATCCTAAAGGGCGACATGAGTGTGGTCGGGCCGCGCCCTGAACGCCCGGCGTTTGTGGAGGAGCTGGCCAAGGAGATTCCCTTCTACCGGGTCCGGCACGCGGTGAAGCCGGGCATGGCCGGCTGGGGGCTGGTCAGGCAGGGATACGGGGCATCGAAAGAGGAAGCCATGCTCAAGCTACAGTATGACTTGTACTACATCAAGCACCAGTCTGCGTGGCTGGACATGGTGATTCTCCTCAAGACGCTTATCCACACAGTCACGTTCCAGGGCCGCTAAGGATGACGTGTGCGACTGGCATGGCGTGGCGCTGTGGCGACGGGCAGGGCTTTGCCAGACTGATGACAACAATCCCTTCTCTGTCATCCTGAGTATTGCCACGGCGCCGGTGGCGCCGTTCGATCGGCAATGTCATCTTATCTGTCATTGCGACGAGCGGAGGGAGGACATCCGCGTCTGCGCTCCAGGAGCAGACGAGCAATCTCCAGCGCAGTCAGAGGGTACTGCTTCGCTGACGCTCGCAGTGACGCGGTTGATGTCACTCGTAGCGACAACGCGCCAACCCCCACAGCCCCGACTGCTCCACAGCGACACTTGCA
>JBFEPU010000132.1:0-7873 GCA_041549915.1 Anaerolineae bacterium
CGGCACGGCATACGGCACCTACAATGCCATGCTGGGGTTGCTTGACTTTCCGGCTTCGCTCGTCGCTGGCTTGCTGTGGGATGGGCTGCCTGCCCTGGGTTGGCGGGGGTTCGGGGCACCTGCGCCGTTCTTCTTCGGAGCGACGATGGCGCTTCTCGCTGCCATCGCCATGCTGTCCTGGAACCCGGACGCGCAGACCAAGGCAGGAATCTGATCCCACCAGCGACCCCAGTTTCGCGCCGAATGCGGGTTCGCGAGGCCGTCCTGCCAGACAACAGACTGCCCAAGGCACTCACTTTGAGCAAAAGAGCCTTGGGCCCACTGAGCTCCCGTCGGCGGGAACGCGTGATGCGCTCAGGACGATCGTTCCGCCTCCTCCCGAACCAGCAAAAGCAGCTCTGCCCCGTACTTCTCCAGTTTTCGAGGCCCGACACCCCTTATAGCGCACAGTTCTCGCTCGGTACGAGGGCGCACTGCAGCGATGCTGCGCAGTACGGAATTGTGCGCAACCCTAAACGCTGGCACGCCCTCCTCGCGGGCCTTCTCCAGCCGCCAGGCTCGCAGGCTCTGGAACAGAGGATCATCGTCCGGGACGATTGAGACATCCCGTGGCGGCTTGCCGCGCTCCTCCCCGCGTCTCGAATGGCCTCCGCGCCGTCCGGTTGCCTTCGCGACGGGCTCGGCCATCGCACGCAGCGCAAAAGGATCATTCAATGCGCGCCGGCCAGCTGGCGTGAGCTCGATCATCACACCACCGTGCGGCAATTCACGCCTGCACAGCAGCTTGGCTTTGACCAGGCGCAGCAGCATGTGGCCAATTGCCGTCTGCGAGCGAAAGGCCAGTTCTCCGAAACCTGGCAGACTGCGAGCGGGCCCGGGTGCTTCTGGACTGCCGAGCAGAATGTATGTCAGATTCCTCTGCCCCCAGCCGTGAGACGCAGCCAGAGAGCGCAGAATCGTCTCGAATTGCTTCTGTTCATCCGGCAGGACACTGGCGAACGAGGTTGGTGGAGAACCCAAGCAGTTGTCGCAGGCTGTGCAGCGCGCAATCGTACGACCACCGAGATAGGCGCTGATATGTCGGTGGCGACAGCGGCGTGTGGTCGCATAGCCCACGATTTCGACCACTCGCTGGCCTTGCACCTTCTCATACTGATCCAGCAGCGAGTCGAGGCGCTGGCGAGTGTCGGCAGTCGGTGACAGCAGCTCCAGCAGAGGGTCCCGCCCCGAGAAACGGCACTCCAGCCATCCAGCTTCCGCCCAGCCCAGGACTTGACGCTCGAGATGCCTCAGGTCCATGTCAGCTTGCTGTGCTATGGCAACCAGGTCTCTGTCCAAGGATTGGCCAGGCTGCAGACGGGCCACGCCGCAGAATGCTGCCAGCTCCGGCGGCTGACTTGACACTGCTTGCTTCAGTCGCAGTGTCACCGTTCGAGGGATGTCTTGCCAGCGCCGCAGCATCCCCGCCTGCTCCAGGATACTGATACCGACGCGCACTGGCGTTTCCTCCACTTGGAGGTCACGCCGCAGGTCATCAACGGCGATCCGACCCAGGGACATGCTGCCCAGACGCACCTTGACAGCTCTGTAGACTCCTTCCAAGAAGTCGTTTGACAGTGCATCCTGTCGAGCGTGTCTGCTGAGCAGGGCCCTATCTGACGGGGAATACAGCAGCACGCAACGGGCAGGCCGGCCATCGCGCCCAGCACGTCCCGCCTCCTGATAGTACTGCTCCAGGGAGGCTGGCGGCCCCACGTGGAGAATGAAGCGAATATCGGGCTTGTCAATGCCCATGCCAAAGGCGATCGTGGCGACCACCACACGCGCCCTGTTGGTCATGAACTCGTCTTGTGCAGCAGCACGATCGTCAATGCCCGCATGGTAATGGATGGCAGAGACTCCCTGACTGCGCAGCAACTCTGCTAGAGCCTCGCATCGCTTGCGGGTCCTGGCATAGATGATTCCCGCTCCGGGCTCATTGCGACAAAAGCCCAGCAGGTATTGCAGCTTGTCATCATAGCTGCGCGCGCGGAAGACCTCCAAGCGCAGATTGCTGCGCATCACATCACCGGCCACAATGTGCATGTCACCCAGCCGCTGCAGGATGTCACGCCGCACCCGTGGCGGAGCAGTGGCGGTAAAGGCCAATAGCGGCGGGTCGCCCAACAGGTGGCGAGCCTCATCTATGTACAGATAGTCGGGCCGAAAGTCGTGTCCCCACATGCTGACGCAGTGAACCTCATCAATCACCAGACGGTTCAGGCCAGACTGCCTCAGAGCGTGCACAAACGGCGCCTGGCGGAGGCGTTCAGGGGCCGCATAGACCAGTCGGTAGTGGCCAGCTCGAACCGAGTTCAGGCGACGGCGCAGCTCTCGCCCCTCCAGCGAGCTGTTGATGGTTGTCGCCAGCTTGTTGGCTTCGACAGGCAGTTTGTCCAACTGATCTTTCATCAAAGCAATCAGCGGCGAAATGACCAGTGTGGTCCCTGAGTCTTCCAACAGGGCGGGCAGCTGATAGCACAGGGACTTGCCGCCCCCAGTGGGAAGCACTGCCAACACCGCCTCCCCGCGCATAGCACAGGCCATAATCTCAGCCTGGCCAGGCCACAGCCTCTCGAAGCCAAAGATCCGCTGGGCCTCTTCCTCCAGTCGCCCTCGCTCCTGCGACGAGACCGAAACCTCCGCAAAGGAACTGGGGGGCTGCGAAGGAACTGGCGGAGACAGGACTGCCCCCGCAGGTTCGGGCTGGGTTTGACCCCCCGGGCGTGGCGGCGGATGCCCGGGCAGGAGCTCAAGCGTCAGCGCCTTTCGAAGATCAGCCAGCTCGGTGGCGTAGCGTCCAGCCAGCTCCGTCTCGATGTCCGCCACACGATGCAACTCTTGGCTGGCTTGGAAGTAGTCGCGAAGCTGCCGCAGACAGGTCACAGACAAAGGAGCCTCCGCGGTGGCCGCTTGCTGAAGACGCACAGCGTAGGCGCTGGCGGCGATCCAATCGCCTCGGGCACGGTGTAGCGCCATCATCCCCAACAGGTAGGTGCGGCTGTCGGCGTGTATCTCCTGCAGGCGCAGGTACGCAGCGTGGGCACCCTCACGGTCGCCAGCTGCGAGCTTGACGTCGCCGAGCATCCTCCACCCTGTCATTCTGTCTGCGGCCTCGGTGACGAGCTTTTGACCGATGTCCAGTGCAGTTTGCACCTCTTGCCGTGCAAGGTGGATGCGAGCGAGGAGAGCTTGTGAGGACATTGACGTTCTCAGCCGATGCCGCTCACGCATCGTATCCAGCGCAGCGTCCAGCCGGCCTTGCTTGAGGCACGTCATCGCCCTGGCGTCTAACAGCGAGACGAGCGTTGGATAGGCGGGCAAGAGCTGATCTAAACAGGCAGTGAGGGCTGAGTGTTGCTGCCAGCGGAGAAGAAAGCCGACGAGACGGCCGCGCATGCGACCTGACAGGCGCACCGCTTGCTGTGGAGTCAACCCCAATTCGAGCAACAGGTCTGGCGGCATCGGCAGTCCTCCTTTGGAGTTTACAGGTTGTGATAGTCTACGGACACCTCGTAGTCGGGCACGACATGCACGCCGACGATCATCAGCCAGTAGCGGCCTTCATACCCACGACTCAAACCGACCGCCAGGTATATGGCCTCGGCATGCAGTCGATCAGCCAGCTGGGACCCATCAAATGCCAGCTCACCGGCGCTGCCGCCCAGCCATGTGCGCCCCAGGGCGCGCCACTTGATGTCGGTCACCGGAACACCGCGCGGTGAGCTGGCACGCTGGTGGCGCAATCCTCCCAGTCCAAAGCCCACGCGCGCCTCGTACTTGCCGGAATGGGGATCCATGGAGAATCGCGCGTGCAGTCTATCAGGATGTATCAGACACAGCGAGCGAGTTTGACGGATCAGCACGTCCTCCGGGGCACGATCCAGATGAGTTGCGAAAAGACGCGCACGTCTCTCGCCCTCGAGGCGGCGAACCAAGCGCGGCGGGTTGTAGACAAAATCCGCCAGCCAGTCTTCAGTGTGCGGTGGGTCCGGGCATGGTCTCTTGAGCTCCAGAGACACCACGTCGCTGCACTGCACAACGCGGCCGGCGTCGTCCGTCATATCTCCCAACAGCAAAGTGCCGTGTGCTTTCACCGGTCGCACCCAGCGCAGGCCAGTAACCGAGTCCGGCTGGGTGGTCAAACCTGCCGTGCAAATGCCACTGCGCATGCGCGTCATCGCCAGGATGAGAACTTCTGCGGACATGGCGCACTCCTTTGGTGCTTGGTGATTGCTCCACGTTGTGGGTCTGCACCTTACAGATGTACGATGGCCAGTGCTGGCGTGTGGACAGCCCAATGCTCGGCAACAAGACGACGGTGGCAACGCTGCGGCGCAGCTTCATGGCACAGGAGGCACGCGGCCTTATAGCGCGACAGAATATCGCGGCCCACGCTCTCCGCGAGGCGCTCGCGAAGAAGGGCCACAAAGCGGGCCGAGTACCGTGTCCACTCCTGATCCTCCGCGTAAGCGTCCAGCATCTCAGCCGTTGGCGCCAGCTCTGGATGGTGCTCGTAGGCGATACCAAAGCCCTCAGACAACAAGAACGCCAGATCATCACGCTTTGTGTAGCCAGCCAGCTGAGAGGTATTGCGCAGGCGCACGTCGATAACCGCGTCTACCTTGGCCTCTTGCAGGAGGCGGATGAATTCGGACAGGGGACGGCGCTCGTAGCCGATGGTGTAAAGCGTTGGCATGGATCCGCTCCTCGCTCAGAGCAAGGTAAGCTGCTGCGGTTCAGGCTGGGCTTCAGTAACCCTGCCGCCCGCAAGGATGTGAAAAACGCGAGCGCCGTGCTCCAGCAGAGCCGGCGCGATGAGTTTGCTGCGATGGCATCTGTGATAGTCGCCCTCGGCGCACATCATCGCCACTCGCTGCGCGGCCGCCAGTTCGAGAAGCTCCTCGATGCCGGCCTTGAAAGGTTCGCTTTCGGCAAGCTGCCGATAGTCGGGATGTTCAAGATCAGCATCGCCAGATCCAGGACTAGCAGGCCGCCCACCCAGGGAATCGCCCATGAAAACGTAGTGCACGCCAGCCGCCTCCAGCTCGCGGGCCAGCTTCTCCCGGTTGAACTGCGGTACCCACCGACTGTAGGGCTGGCTGCGGACATCAACAAGGAGCGTGATTCCGTTTCGCTGCAACAGATCGAGAAAGCCCTCAATGGTGTGATCGCTGTGTCCAATGGAATAGATCTGCACTCCGTCCGAGGCGAGTTCCTTGTTCCTACTGCATGTGCGCATATTGGCAGAGTCCTCGTGGTGCTGTTCGCGGCACTCTCTTTCGGGCTCAAGCATGTGCGGTGCTCCCGCTGCAAAAGGCTACTGCCTGCGGTGATGCTCGTCCCAGCCCCTCATTATGGCTTCCGTGGAACTGACGCCCACCCGCGTCGCTCCAGCCTCCAGCATGGCCAGCGCCCGCTCATAGGTGCGAATTCCTTGCGCAGCCTTCACCTGTACCCTGGGGCCAACGCTGTTCCGCATCAGGCGGACGATTTCAGGAGTTGCTCCACTCGGGGCAAACCCCGTCGAAGTCTTGATAAAGTCCGCCCCAGCGGCCTCAGCCAACCGACTGGCCTTTACGATCTGTTCGGCAGTCAAATACGCTACCTCCAGAATCACCTTGACCAGGATATCAGACCCTGCAGCGCGCTTCACAGCAGAGATGTCCTGTTGCACATCATCATAGCGACCAGACAAGAAGGCGCTGATGTTCATGACCATGTCGATCTCCTGCGCTCCCCGCTGCAGCGCCTCCTCGGCTTCCAAGCGCTTGGTTGCAGTGGTCGTGTTACCATAGGGGAATGCCACCGACACACCGGTGAGGATATCAGTTCCCTTCAGCAAGGAGGCCGTCAGCTCAACGTGAGATGGCATCACAGACACCACTGCCACCCCAAAGCGGCGTGCTGTCTCGCAGCCTTCTCGCACATCGTCGTCCGTCACGGTGGGGCGAACCAGCGCATGGTCCAGATGCTTGGCCAACTCCTCCTTACTAATGTCCACCAATGCCCCCTTGACAGGCACCTTGGAGTATCATCTCTCGAGAATCTTGATCACATTCCATGCAGAAGACAGTGAGCTACAATATACCGCAAATGCTGCCTCGTTCAAACCCTCGTGACGACAGTGGCGTGCCTGTGCCCATCATCCGTTTGACCGTAACACCGAACTGAGGTAGTATTGACATGTAACGGCCGACTCAATTCCGCCAGGAGGTGTCCGTATGCCCCAGCCAGCTGCTGTCTACATCATTCATCACGACCCCGAGCGGGCGGACCAATTGGCACAGCAACTTCGCAGCTGTGCAGAGGTTTCAGTTCGACCCGCCATGCTGCAACTGGCCGCAAGCGACTATGCGGACATGGCAGCCGACCCTGAAACAGCCGCCGTGATTGTCGCTCAGGATTTGGACCCACACGGTAGCCTTGGTTACACAGGCATTGACGTCGCGGAACACCTGCGCAGGGCGCGCCCCGCTCTGCCCATCTACTTGCTTGCTCCCCGCGACCAGGACCTGGCGAGCAAGGATGCACTGGTAGAGGAGGTCTTTCCCGAGGACGAATTCGTGGAACGATGTCCTGTGCATGCAGCACGGATTCAACGCGCAATGGGCCGCTACATCGACTCCATGTCCGACCGAGAACGTCAGTACCGTGAACTGATTATGCGCAAACTCGACGGCACGCTCAGCGACAGCGAGGAGGAAGAGCTGGCAGCGTGCCGCATGGAGATCGAGCTGCCGTTTGCCGGCAGTGCCATAGAACATGCCAAGACCTGGGAGCAAAGCTTGCGCGAGGAAGAAAGGCTTCTCAAAGAGTTCACTACTGAACTGCAGAGCCTGCTGGACAAACTCTCCTGACCCTGACGCAGTCAGCGAAGCCACGACAGAGGAAGAGCATGCCGCTCCGGAGCCGCCAAAAGCCTCACCCACGCTACGGACAGTACCGCCGCTACAAGGATCATCTACGCCAGGATTTCCAGTACCGCTGCGCCTACTGTGACATCCACGAAGCTGAGTGGGGCGGCCACAGGCACTTCCATGTAGAGCATCTGCGCCCCAGGAAATCCTTCCCATGGCTCGAAGCAGAGTACACCAACCTGCTGTATGCCTGTGACATCTGCAACTGCTACAAGGGCAGCGACTGGCCGAACGACAACCCAACCCCAGAGACACGCGGGTACCTGGATCCATGCCAGTATGACTACGACCAGTACTTTGCGGTACATGACGACGGCACTGTTGAAGGCAAGGCGGAAGCGGCGCGATACATGATTGAGGCTCTACATCTCAACAGGCGGCACCTGCAACACCTGCGCATCAGGAGACACTGTGAAGAAGAGATGCACAGACAGTTCATGCAGCTGTTTGATGATACGGAGGCCAGAGTCGCTGCCATCGAAGGACAATCAGCACGCGAGAGGGTGCTTCGGAAACTGATGCTTCAACTTATCGCAATCTACCGCCAACATCTGGGCAACCTGTGGGACAGGCGATGGAAGCCGCCGTATGAACCCGGGGACATATAAAAGCCCAGCCGTCAACGGGCAGTTTGGGGCAACCGCTCATGGGCCACTTTCACTCTAGAGGCCCGCTGTCGGCAGACAGCAACCTCTTTGTCGGCCGGCAGAGAGAAATGAGACGGGTGCGCGCGCTATGTCTAGGCCCGCTGAGGTCCTACGTCACCCTGATGGGAGCCAGACAGACCGGAAAGACGAGCTTTCTGTATCGGCTGCAGAAGGAACTGGCTCCCTACTGTCAATCTGTTCTGGTCAATCTACAGGTCATCCCCGATGCGACCCCTGCCAGCCTCTTCAGACTCCTGGCCACGGAAG
>JBFEPU010000133.1:0-7780 GCA_041549915.1 Anaerolineae bacterium
ACAATGGCAGGCCGCAAATCCCTTCGAACTGCACCAGCCAAACCTACCCGTCCCAGGCTTTCGCAGCGCTCAAGACGCTACTCAAGATCCTTTGCAGCCTTTCGCGCTGCTCAAGACGCTTCGCAGAGCTGCTGCCTCCACCCCCGATCGAATTCCAGGGCGTCAAACGCTGCCAGCGCCTCCAACTACTCCTCGTCGGTGATCCTACGCCCCAGGTGCGGATGGCCAATAGCCCTGTGGGCGGGGAAGTATTGCGACATCAAGCTGATGTGAATGGCAGGAGAGAGTTCATCCACGATCCAGCCCAGAACCTCCCAAGTTCCAGCCAGCCGCTGCGGCAGGACCATGTGCCGGATGATGAGACCGCTCACGGCGAGACCATGCTCATCCAGCAGCAGGTCTTTGCCGACCTGACGGTACATTTCCCGGAGTGCGGCACGGTTGGCCTCTACATAGCCGCGAAATCCAGATAGGTGACGGGCAACTGTGTCGTCCGCGTATTTCGCGTCCGGCAGGTAGATGTCGACCACGTGCTCTAGCAGTTGCAGTGTCTCGATGGCCTCATACCCGCTGGAGTTGTAGACCAGTGGCAGATGCAGGCCATGATCTATAGCGATGGTCAGTGCGGAGAGAACTTGCGGCACAAAGTGCGTAGCAGTGACCAAGTTGATGTTGTGGCAACCACGAGCCTGGAGTTCCAGCATCATCTCGGCCAGCCGCTGCACCGTCACTTGTCGGCCCACGCCCAGCTGGCTGATGGGATAGTTCTGGCAAAACAGGCAGCGAGCTGTGCAATGGGTGAAGAAGATTGTCCCCGACCCCTGTGTGCCGCTGATGGGAGGCTCCTCCCAAGGGTGTGCAGCCCAGCTGGCGACAACAGGCTCAGCGCCAGCCCGACAGTACCCTTTGTCGCCCGCCAAACGGTTGATGCCACAGTGGCGAGGACAAAGCGTGCAGTGGTTCAGCGCCTCGTACGCAGAGTCGACCCGGCGCGTGAGCTCACCGCTGGCGTAAAGTTGCAGGTAGCTGGGCGCCCTTGGCTCCACGCCTATCGTCGCTGTGCAGGAATGGATGCTTTGCGTACACGTTCCCATTCAGGTAAGCTCTCGTCTTCTAGAGCGCGGCGCAATTCGAAGATCTGATCGCGCAGGAGCGCCGCCCTCTCAAACTCCAGACGCCCCGCGGCGTCTTTCATTTGCTTCTCCAGTTCGGCAATCAATCGCAGGAGTTCATTCTTGGGGATGTCCTTGGCTATAGTGTATCCGGCTGGCTGCTCGGCCACTGCTCGCACACGGTCGGTCAGATCGCGGATCTCTTTGATGATGCTGGTAGGGACAATACCACGCTCCTCGTTGTACTGGAGCTGTATTTGGCGCCGACGGTTCGTCTCATCTATGGCTTGTTGCATGGAGTCGGTGATTTCATCGGCGTACATGATCACCTGCCCGTGCACATGACGTGCTGCTCGGCCGACGGTCTGAATAAGCGAATTCTTGCTGCGCAGAAAGCCTTCTTTGTCAGCGTCGAGGATGGCGACCAGTGAAACCTCAGGCAGGTCGAGCCCTTCGCGTAACAAGTTGATCCCGACCACCACGTCGTACACGCCCATGCGCAGGTCTCGCAGGATCTCCACGCGCTCGAGGGTCTGTATCTCCGAGTGCAGGTAATGCACCTTGATGCCCATCTCGGCCAAATAGTCGGCCAGGTCCTCTGCCATGCGCTTGGTGAGCGTGGTCACGAGTACCCGCTCACCCTCCTGCACACGTCCATTGATCTCGCCCAGCAGGTCGTCAATCTGGCCTTTGGTGGGCCTGACAACAATCTCGGGATCAACCAGGCCGGTGGGGCGCACAATCTGCTCCACCACCTGCTCTGAATGTCGCAGTTCGTAGGGGCCGGGTGTGGCAGAGGTGTAGATCACTTGATTGATGTGCTTCTGGAATTCCTCGAATCGGAGGGGGCGGTTGTCCAAGGCGGAGGGCAATCGGAAACCATGCTCCACCAGTACGTCTTTCCGCGAGCGGTCTCCGTTGTACATGCCACGCACCTGCGGCAGGGTCATGTGTGATTCATCAACGAACATCAAAAAGTCCTCGGAGAAATAGTCCAGCAGCGTCCAGGGCTGCTGACCTGCAGCGCGGCCTGACAGGTGGCGTGAGTAGTTCTCTATCCCGGAGCAGTAGCCCACTTCACGCATCATTTCCATGTCATAGCGCGTGCGCTGCTCCAGGCGCTGCGCTTCCAGCAGTTTGTCCTGTCTACGCAGGAAAGCCAGACGTTCCTCCAGTTCGGCTTCGATCATCTGCAGGGCATCGACGAGCCGTTCTTTGTTTGTTACAAAGTGCTTGGCTGGGAAGACCTGTACTTGGTCGTGCTCGTGCAGGATCTCACCAGTCAGCGGATCGATCTCTGTGATGCGCTCGATTGTGTCCCCCCAGAATTCTACGCGCAGGGCGGTTTCACGGTAGGCGGGGAAGATGTCCACCGTATCGCCGCGCACGCGAAAGCGTCCTCTGTGGAAATCGACGTCGTTGCGTTCGTAGAAGATCTCGGTCAGATGGCGGAGCACGCGCTCACGGCGACGCCTCTCCCCTCGCCCAAGCCTCACCACGTCCTGACCATACTCCTGCGGCGAACCGATGTTGTATATGCAGGATACGCTGGCCACGATGACAACGTCTCGCCGCGTCAGCAAAGAAGATGTTGCTGCCAGGCGAAGCTTGTCGATTTCCTCGTTAATATCGGCATCCTTCTCGATGTACGTGTCTGTGCGTGGGATGTACGCCTCAGGCTGGTAGTAGTCATAGTAACTGACAAAGTACTCCACGGCGTTATGTGGGAAGAACTCGCGGAACTCGCTGTAGAGCTGGGCCGCCAACGTCTTGTTGTGCGACAGAACCAGGGCGGGCCGCTGCACCTGGGCAATCACATTGGCCATGACGTAGGTCTTGCCGGAACCAGTAACACCCAGCAGTGTTTGATGTTTGTAGCCATCGTTCAGCCCTTCGACGAGCTTGGCAATGGCCTGTGGCTGGTCACCCGTGGGCTCCAAGTCCGACACGAGTTGAAATTCTGACATCTCTCCTCCTGCAGAAGGCGGCAACTGGATGTCCTTCTGCGGCTTTCAGTATGCTGTAGGCGGCAAGAACCCCATCTTGCGTGGCAACGAACGCCACAAGAAGTATGCCATAGCCAGTAGCAATAGTCAATGGCTCATGATGCGGTGCGTTGACGATTTCAGGCCGTGCTCACCTGCCGCCTACCAGTCCGATGTCAGCATCAGAACAAATGTTCGATCCCATTATATCACAGAATCTCACTTTTGTCCAGTTGTACCATGAGTGGAATGCGCCGCGCATACCGGTGGGCCGAGCAAGACGCGCTGGTACCATTCCGTAAATTGACGGTAAGTGCCGGACGGGGTAGAATCAAGCGCATCGCAGCACCGGGAGCGCTTCGATTCAGTCCGCGGTGGCAGTGCACAGGGCGCCGCCGTTTTGAGGCGAGCTCCGACTGGAGCGAGGGAAGCCACCGCAGAAAGATGTGGGATGGATAGGCTTGTCGATGTCACGCTGCTCAGCCTGTTCGCCGGCCTCGGTACTGGCCTTGGCGGCCTGCTCGCTGTGATCAGGAGGCCAGGTAGACGGGCATTTGGTTTCTTGATGGGGTTCGCTTCTGGCGTGATGATCACACTGTCTTTCCTGGAACTGGTCAGCGAAGCCTGGGAGTTGAGCGGCTACCGGGTGGCCACTGCGGGTTTTGCGACTGGCGCCTTTTTCATGCTCGTGATCGACCTCCTTACGCCGCACATTCGCTTTGGGGGACCGAAGACGGCACTCGTGACCCTGCTTTGCTGAAAACGGGCCTGTTGATCGCCATAGGTATCTCTATACACAACATCCCGGAGGGTATGGCTGTTGGCGCTGGCTACATGCACCAGGCGCAGTTCGGCCTCTTTATCGCGTTGGCTGTGGCTTTGCACAACGTGCCCGAAGGAATTACCACCGCGCTTGCCCTTTGCAGCGGCGGTCTCTGTAGACGGGACTCTTTCTTCACCGCGCTCCTGTCAGGCTTGGTTGAGCCCATCGGTGCATTGGCAGCTGGTCTGGTTCTGAGTTCCTTTGGGCACCTGACCCCGGCTGCCCTGGCTTTTGCTGGAGGTGTGATGGTTTTTCTGACGCTTGATGAGCTGGTGCCCACGGCGCGGGAGTATGGCCATCAGCATTTCACTGCCATTGGCATCATACTGGGCGCCATTTTTGTCTTTCTGCTTTCTGGCATGTTCGACGTCTAGGTTCGCCTGGCAAGGGCAAAGGCTGCGAAACGTCTTGAGCCGCGCGAAAGGCTGCGAAGTGTCTTGAGCCACGCGAAAGGCTGCGAAGTGTCTTGAGCCGGGCGAAAGACTGCAGAGAATCTCTGGCGAGAGGTCATGACCCAGAATGTGTCCATGAATCCACTTCCACTCGTCTCGAGGCTTGTCCAAGCCATCAGACGACTGGAGATTGAAGCGGTCCACAACATCCCGCGACGGGGCGCGGCATTGATTGCTGCGACCCATTCCAGCCCGCTGGACTTCTTGTATTACTTGGCACTCATGCGGAGGGTGGGCCGCTCAGATCACCGCTTCGTGGCGGCAGCTGAGATCGTTGCCGCAGACGAGTTCCGGCCTTATGTGAAAGCAGCGCTCCGAGCCGGCTTGCCGGGTATTGGAGAGCACCTTGGATTTGTGGCGGATGCCCTGTCTCATGTGATTCCCCCGTGGCTCAGGCAATGGAACCCAATTCCTGTACACCGAAAGGGCGATGACTCGGAGGCCAGAAGGCAAAGCCTGGAATGCCTGCTCAGTGGCCAATTGCTCACCATTGCTCCAGGGACGGGCGATGACAGCTACAGGGATTCGCAAGGGATGAGGCCGCTGACGTACGGTGTGGCATCGATCGCTTACCGCTATTTCGACGCCACCGCTGAACCACTGGCTGTGGTGCCCCTGGCGATAAAGAGGCTCGGCCGGGGGATGCTAACCAAGGTGCGCATACGCGCAGGGAGCCCATTCTACGGCATGTCAGACAAGGAATACCCGGAGTTGTTTTCGGGTACGGGCCAGGTTGAGAGAGCACTCAGGCACGAGGCTTACCAGCATTTCACCAAACAGTTGACTCTAAGGATGAGCGCATTGCTTTGAGCAAGGAGCTGGGAAGGAAAGGAGCCCGGCAAGCGGGGTGTCCGACTGACGGCGACTGGTTGGAGTCCGAGGTCTGGCGGCACGCTGATCGAGGATTCGCCTGCTGCTGGCCGGACCAGGCGCCTCACTGACGCCGGTGAGGGCGCCATCGCTGCGCTCGCCGCGCGTGCGGCGGATCTCCACGTTGTTCTTTGGAAGGGGGAGGGGTTGAGTCTTGGGATTGAGCGGTTTGCATTGGTGGCAGAAAGCCCGTGTTACCTTGCCAGCGAAGGGCTGAACTGTCGCATCTCTGATGAGCTGTTGAATGGCGGCGCTGGCGGCCTCTCTGGCGCGTGAGACTCGTGTTGTCCCGCACGGGTTTGCTGAGGGGGGGAATCTGTGTCAGGGCATATGCAGAGGAGGTCGAGGATGGAAGATAGAGGAGACGGCGGCAAAGGGCGTCCCGGGCCCAGCCTCGTAGGGCCCATCATACTCATCGCAATCGGCGTATTGGCGCTGCTGAGCACGGCAGGGGTCCTGCAGTTTAGCCTCTGGAGTCTGTGGAGACTCTGGCCTCTGCTGCTCATCCTTTGGGGCGTAGAGACCATTTTCTCTCGTTCCCGGGTGGGATACATCATCTCACTCGTCATTACCGTCCTTCTTGTTGGCGGAGTGACCATCGGGCTGGTGGCCTATCCAGAGTTGCTAGGAGTGTCTGAGCGTGGCGTCGTGGAACGCTTTGCAGAACCAATGGACGGTGCGGAGCGGGTTGATCTGGATCTTGACTTTGCAGGCGGCCAGCTTTCCGTTGGCCCGCTGGTCGATTCGCCGGACTTGGTGGACGTCCAGCTGCAGCTGGCTACGGGGCGGGAGCCCATCTGGGAGGTATCCCGAGAAGACGACCAAGTGCACGCGACCCTGGGCTACGAGGGCGGGGACTGGACAAAGCGCTGGTTCGGGGGTGACGAGTGGAGGCTGACTCTAGCACCGACCGTCGGGATCTCCATGGTGGTGAATATGGGTGTGGGGCGCGCAAACCTCGACCTGAGGGACCTCGAGATCCGCGAGCTGAGCGTGGACAGCGGCCCGAGTTGGCTCACCATCAGGCTGCCGGACCGGGGTGATGTCTCTGCAAGCGTCACGGTTGGGGTTGGCGGACTGGTTCTGGAGATCCCAGAGTCAATGGCGGCCAGGATCCGAGTTCAACAGGGGCTCGTGGCACTGGAATTCCCCGCCAGATTCGAACGAGCGGATGGTCTGTACTTGACGGACGACTGGGAGAACAGCGAAAGCCGAGTGGACCTGTCGATAGACGTCGGAGTTGGCATTGTGATAGTTCGCGACTCGTAGCTCGGCCCGCGGTCCGAGTTCGTACAGGGATAAGTCAGTAATAGCATTCATGGTGTTTGCTGCGGAGCGTCTTGAGCTGCGCGAAAGGCTGCGGAGCGTCATGAGCCGCACGAAAGGCTGCTCCGCAGCGAAGCTGCACAGGTCTGTGTTCGTATCATCACTGAAAGGGGATTCCTATGAAGGAAGGACGCATACTGAGTGCTCTTTTCGGCCTGGCCCTGATCCTGCTTGGCGCGTCGTATCTGGTGATACAGTTTATTCCTGGTTTGGCAGCGTGGTTCCGGCCTGCATTCTGGTGGCCTGCGATTATCATCGGCTTTGGCGGCTTCTTTGTGCTAGCCGGGCTGCTGAGTGGGGCGCATGGTTTGGCAATTCCGGGATGCATCATCGCGGGCATCGGCACGATTCTCTTCTGGCAGAACGCTACCGGGAACTGGGCAAGCTGGGCCTACGTATGGACGTTGATCCCCGGTTTCGTGGGTCTGGGAGTGCTCCTGTCGAGTCTGTTCTCCGGCAAGGTTAGCGAGGCCATCGCTGGTGGTGGAACGCTGATGGTCATCAGTCTGGTGCTCTTTGCCGTTTTTGGCGGCCTGTTCGGCGGGCTGAGGCTCATTGGCGTGTACTGGCCTGTGCTGCTGATCGTCGCAGGCGTCCTTTGGCTTCTGGGGACGCTGTTCGCGGTGCTGCGCCGCTAGCTTGTCTGCGAGGAAGGCGCACCGGGATGGAGATCCTGGCCGCATACCGAGGCTGAACCGCAAGCACCTACGAACGAGGCGTTTGAGATCGGCTCTGCCGGGCCGCAGTCTTCGGCACCCCGGCCGGCCCGAAAGCCGCGTGGCGCCTACTTCATCTGTACTGGCGGTCAGACCAGTCCACCCCACGGTACCGCCTCGGAGGCAAAGCGTGTGATGGCGGACATAGGAGTGAGGCTCGATCATGGGCACTCATGCCCTGGCACGGAACTACCTGGCCAGCGGCGAATTCCAGCATCTCCGAGGTGGTGTGGGATGCCTAGGAGTTTCTTGTGTTGGGGCGACCTGCCCGCGGTTCGTATCCAGCGCGCGTCGGACCTGGGCCGCGAGGACGTGTCCAGGGGTCGCCTGCGCCGGGGAGTACAGGCACGAGGCGCAACCCGTACGCCCCGGACTACGTAGTATGGCTAGGCACACGGGATTGGTATTCGAGCGTTGTCGCGGCTCGATGTCCTCGTTGCTTATCAGCAAGCGGCTGATTCAGCCAGTCACTATCATAACATGACAGGAGGATGCT
>JBFEPU010000134.1:0-7697 GCA_041549915.1 Anaerolineae bacterium
CGGAGGCCAACCGCTGGCGCAACGCGAGACCCTCGTCTGCACCTCCGCCGCAGACGCAGGTGTCGCCGGCGCTCAGGGAGACAAAACCATGCGTGGGTAGGCTAAGAGGACGACCTTGGAAAAGCCCTGGGGCGCTTCAGCAGTCGCCTTGCACACTGCTGCGATCACAGGGAAGCCTTGCGGCGCGCCACGCAGGCAGTGCGGTGAGCACATCGCCATTCCGCGCGCTTTTTTGACTTTTCTTGGTGGGCATAGTATTCTAGAGTTTACACATTGAAGCACACACGGTCAGGGGGATAAGATGAGCACAGCACAGGCAATTGCCCAGAGAGTCATTGACAATGTAGAAAAGGTGATCCTTGGCAAGCACGAGGTGGTCCAACAAGCAGTGATGTGCCTGCTTTGCCGGGGACACTTGCTAATTGAGGACGTGCCCGGAGTGGGCAAGACCATGCTAGCCAAGGCGGTCGCCAAGTCCCTTGGCGGTTCTTTCAAACGTATACAGTTCACGCCAGATCTGCTGCCGAGCGACGTGACGGGCGTCTCCGTCTTCAACCAGAAGACGCGCGAGTTCGAATTCCGTGCCGGGCCCGTACTGTCCAACATCGTGCTGACCGACGAGATCAACCGGGCTACCCCGAAGACGCAGTCGGCGCTGCTTGAGGCTATGGAAGAGCGGCAGGTGACGGTGGATGGGGTGACCTATCCCACACCCACGCCGTTCCTGGTGATTGCCACGCAGAACCCAATCGAGTACGAAGGGACATTTCCCTTGCCTGAGGCACAGCTTGACCGCTTCCTGATGCGCATCAGCCTGGGGCATCCATCGCCCAAGGACGAAATCGCGATTCTGGAAGCGCAACAGTATGTGCACCCGATAGAAAAGACCGAGCAGGTAGTGTCCACTGAGGAGCTGATGCAGGCACAGGAGGATATCAAGGGAGTACACATTAACCCCTTGGTCAAGGAGTACATCGTCGAACTGGTCAATGCCAGCCGCAAGCACCCCGATGCCTACCTGGGAGCCAGCCCGCGTGGTTCTCTCGCTCTTTTTAAGACGGGGCAAGCCCGGGCTACGCTTGAAGGAAGAGATTATGTCACCCCTGACGACATCAAGGACCTTGCTCAGGCCACGTTGGCCCACAGGCTGATCATCAGCCCCGCCGCACGCATCAAGAACGTGGACGCGCCGCACATCGTAGATGAACTTCTGCGCTCGGTGCCGGTGCCCGGCGCGCGCGTCCGTGCCAAGGTACCCACTTCCCCCGAGGAGTAGTACACGCTACTGCACGGTGACGGCATGGCGCATCCAGCGCTAGAAGCACCGGATCGGGATTCTTGGGCGATGGCGCCCGCGATCCTGCCGATCTGCCAGATGCGGCAGCCCCCAGCGGCTGTTGGGGCAGCAAACTGCCGAACGACTTGGAGGTCTGACAATAAGAGCACAAGCGAAGCGTAGCTGGATCATCATACTGCTGCTGTTTCTGCTGGCCCTGGCTGGAGCCCTCGCCACGGGGCGGCGGCTCTTCTACAACTTGGCCTACTTGATGGGCGCCGTGATCGGCGTGTCCTACTTCTGGTCCAGGGCCAACATCACCCGCCTTCAGATTGTGCGGCAGACTCCGTCGCACCGCAGCCAGGTTGGCCAAGTCGCGGAAGAGCGATTCCTGGTTCGCAATACCAGCAGGCTGCCCAAGCTGTGGGTAGAGGTCCGCGACCACTCCGACTTGCCGGATCACAGCGCCAGCTGGGTGGTGAACTCGCTCGCCGGCCATCGTTCGCGCGGCTGGGCGGTGCGCACCATTTGCCGCCAGCGCGGACGGTTCACCTTGGGTCCCATCACTCTCATCAGCAGCGATCCTTTCGGCCTGTTCGAGTCGCGCAGAGAGCTTCCGCACACATCGTCCCTCGTTGTGTACCCTTTCACAGTGGATTTGCCACACTTCTACCTCCCCACCGGCGAGCTGCCCGGCGGCGGGGCGATGCGCCGCCGCACGCACTATGTGACAACCAATGTCAGTGGTGTGCGAGACTATTTCCCCGGCGACGGCTTCAACCGCATTCACTGGCCGTCCACTGCGCGGACGGGCCGCCTGATCGTGAAAGAGTTCGAACTTGACCCCACGGCTGATGTCTGGCTGTTCCTCGACTTGCAGGGCAGCGCACAGGCTGATCTGCTGTGGGAAAAGCAGGACAGCGAACCGGCTCTCCTGTGGCCAGGTCGTTCAACTCTGGCCCCATCGACTGAGGAGTACATTGTGAGCGTAGCGGCTTCGATGGCCAAGCACCTCCTTGCTCGCAACAGGGCAGTGGGTATCGTCGGCTACAGTCAAAGACGTGAAGTGGTGGTGCCTGACCGTGGCGAACGACAGCTGACCAAGATCATGGAGATGCTGGCGGTCATACGAGCTATCGGCACTATCCCCATAGCAGAGATCATCGCTGCGGAAGGCAAGAACCTTGGACGCAACACTTCGGTGGTCATCATCACTCCCTCGGATGACATCAAATGGGTGGAGAGTCTGCGCGATCTGCGCCGTCGGGGCATTCTGGGGATAGGGATTGTGCCAGACGCCTCAACCTTTGGAGGCCAGGCGAACACCGATTTTGTGGTTGGCGCTCTGCGTCAGAACGGCATCTTTGCCTATCGCATCCGCGAAGGTGAATCGATCTCCGCAGCCCTCAGCCAGCCCGGCGCCGAGTGGTCCTGAACCGCTTGCCCTATCCACCGGGGCAGTGCGATCGCTCCATCAGCCATGACACCAAGCTGGCAACAGCGGTATGCACGTCTGCTGGCCTCGCGCATGCCCGCAACTGGAACGGTCCGAGACGCCCCAGCGCAAAGCCATCCTCCTGCTGCCACGCCGGTATTCCGATTGCCAATGAGACCCATTCGTGATATGATAGGCTGCTTTCATGCCATTAGCCATGTATGAACGGAGAGTCTGTCCATGTGGGTTTTCCTGCCCTACCTGCTGCCACTAGCCATTGTCGTTTTCGCAAACCTCGGTGTGAACCGACGCCGTTGGCGTTTGCTGACCTACGCCTGCCTGGGCCTGCTCCACACGATGACGCTTCTTGTGGGGCTGCTTCTGCTCTCGATACCGGCTTTGCTTCGGCTCACTGAGACGCCCCTCTCGCCAGAGCTAGCGGGGTTTCGTTTTGTCGGGCTCGGCTTCGGGCTGACCCTAACGGCGGGGCTCGGGTTCGCCTCGCTCGTGGCGCCGCTGCGCCGTCCCTGGGCCCGCTGGTTGCCCATCGATCCCGATTCTCCGGTGCACGTTACTGCGGTGACGTTCATCCTGTACCTGGGATCGACCTCGCTGATCGTGTTGCTCAGCGCCGGCGAGGCCCTCAGGGTTGGTCTTGAGTTGGTCCGCATCGACTCCACATATGTTGTTGCCAGCCAAGCGGTCTTTCTCGTGTTTGCGCTCGCCGGAGTGGGTCTCGGCACCCGACGCGATGTGCGGCACACGTTGGCGCGGCTGGGACTGCGTCGACCTGCAATGCGCGATCTGGTGCTAGCGGCCGTCATGGTCGCCGCCTTCCTGACTCTGGACTATGCCGCGTCACTGCTGTGGCATCGGTTGTGGCCTGCAAGCTATCAAGCGGTGACGGATGTCTCCGAGGCGTTGTTCGGGCGCTTTGCCTCTCCCTACGGCGCGCTCCTGCTGGGCCTGTCGGCTGGCATTGGCGAGGAAACTCTCTTCCGCGGAGCGCTGCAACCGCGCTTCGGCATCCCGCTGACGGCGCTGATATTCACCGTTGGACATGTGCAGTACGCCCTGTCCCCGGCGATAGTGGAGGTGTTTATCATTGGGTTGGCACTGGGATGGCTGCGCCGGAGAAGCAATACCACAACCTGCGTGGCTGTTCACGCTGCCTACAACTTCCTTGACCTGCTGATCATGCCCTTCTTCCCATGAAAGAGATGCAACCTCGCCCTCCGGCTTCTATCACAGGTTGCCCCGCGCAGACCGATCCGCAAGAGGATAGCACCGGGGCTCGACCGACGCGGGCTTCCCCGGCAATGGAAGAGTTCCAGAAACTGGGAGTCCATCTGGGACCACAGCGGCTGCGTACCGCAGAGATGAACCGTGAGCGGGCACAGGGGATCGAGTCCATCATGCCCGGATTGGTGGTGGACACGCCGCTCGGATCCTGCTTCCTGGTTGAGACGTACTACCCGATGGAGCACCTCCATGGCCAACATCAGCTGGCGTCCCTGCACCCGGATCAACAGCCTTCGCCACTCTTGGCCAACCTGGCACGTGACGATGGACTGACCGACCTGGACTTTCGCTCCGCAATCTTCTTCGACATCGAGACCACTGGGCTGGGCATAGGCGCCGGGATCTGCGCCTTTCTGGTCGGCTTTGGCACCTTTGAAGGCGACCGCTTCTGTCTGCGGCAGTACTTTATGAGAGACTACCACGAGGAAGGGGCGCTGCTCCACGCCCTGGGCCAGCAGATGCAGGACTCTGCCTGGTGGGTCAGCTTCAACGGGAGGAACTTTGACCTGCCGGTCCTTCAGACACGCTTCATCTGTGCTGGACACCAGGACATTCCACTGGCCCGAGCACCGCATCTTGACCTGTTGTACCCTGCTCGCCGGCTGTGGCGCAGACGACTGGCATCCTGCGCCCTCTCCTCATTGGAGAGCAACGTGCTGGGGTTAACCCGCGACTCTGACGTGCCAGGCTGGATGATCCCCGACTTGTACTTTGATTACCTGCGCTTCGGCGATGTGGAACCGCTGCGACAGGTCTTTGTGCACAACGCCCTGGACATACTGTCGCTGGTTACGCTTGCTGCTACGATCAACTCCGTGCTCGGCGATCCGCCCGGCGCGATGCCAGAGAACGGTGTGGACGAATACAGCCTGGGCATCGTATACGAGGCTCTTGGCCGGCGCGACCATGCGCTTTGCGCCTACGAACAGTCACTGCAACGGCAACTTCCCGCTGATGTCCAAGAGGATGCCCTCCGCAGGCTATCCCTCCTCTACAGGAGGACAGGACAGATTGAGCGGGCAGTATCCATCTGGCAGGCCATGCGCACCGAGAACATGATTCTCGGTTACGTCGAGTTGGCCAAGTACTACGAGCACCGCCAGCGTGACTACCTCCAGGCCGCGCAGCTGGTGAGGGAAGCACTGGCCCAAAACGGTCTGCCGGACAGAGGACAGTGCTCGCCGCCCGAACTGAAACACCGCCTGGCCAGGCTGAAGAGCAAGCTTGGAGAAGGAGGCTTGCCCATGCCGCACATTGAATCGTATTCGTTCGGCCGGATCACCATCGACAACAGCACCTACAGCAGCGATCTCATCATCCTGCCCGACGGCGTGCGTCCCGGGTGGTGGCGCAGCGCAGGGCACAGCCTGCACAAGGAGGACCTGCAGGAGGTGATCGAGGCCGCCCCGAGCGTGCTGGTCATTGGCACGGGCAATGTCGGGGCCATGCAGGTGCCGCAGGTGACACTGGACTATCTCGCTGCGAACAACATCCGGGCAGAGGTCCTGCGCACAGCTGCTGCCTGCGAGCGCTACAACGAACTGGCGCAGAGAGAGCAGGCTGCCGCGGCCCTGCATCTCACGTGCTGAGGATGATCGTCCGCGAGATCACGTGCAAGTCCATACTCACCCGATCAGGCATCCCGTCAGTGGACTATGCAGTGAACCCCTATGTGGGCTGCCAGCATGGTTGTGCCTACTGCTACGCGGTGTTCATGAAGCGCTTTACCGGGCACAAGGAAGAATGGGGGCAGTTCGTTGACGCGAGGGTCAACGCGCCGCAGGTCCTTGCCCGCCAGCTAAAGCGCGCACAGCCAGGGAGTGTCACCCTGGGCACGGTGACGGATGCCTACCAGCCTTTGGAGCGCAAGTACCGGTTGGCGAGGGGCTGTCTGCAGGCTCTGGCCCCGTATGATCGCTTCCCAACCACTGTGCTGACCAAGGGGACTCTCGTCCTGCGCGACCTCGACGTCCTGCAGGCGATGGTGGACGTCGAGGTAGCCCTCACCATTACCACGCTGGATGAGCAAGCGAGAATTGTCCTGGAGCCCTGTGCCTCCCCCGTTGCGCAGCGCATCGAAGCACTGGCCCGCTTGCACGAAGCGGGCATCCCCACCTGGGTGTTCTTCGGCCCGGCGCTGCCCGTATTCTCCGACAGTGAGGACGCGATCAATGCACTGTTTGCCCGCCTCGCGCAGGTCGGTGTCTCACGCGTGCTGGTGGATTCCATCAACTTGAGAGGTGCACAATGGGGGCGGCTGCGCAGGGTTCTGCAGGATCAATTCCCGGAAGCAGTGGACGAGTACCGTCTCATCCAGCGAGACCCGGCGGGCTATTCAACGGTTCTTGCCCAGCGGGTCGCCCGCGCCGCAGAACGCCATGGAGTTCCGTACGAGCTGTGCTTCTGACCACAACAAGCTTCCCGGGAGCCATCACACGACCGGTGAAGAGACTCTGTAGCCGGACACCTATCCGCGATCGTGGGCTTCCGAGAAGCTTGTAGGCACCGACGCTGGCTGCTGCGTCTGCGGTCATCGGCGGCAGGGCTGAGCCCCTTACTTCGGAGCTTCCTCCGCCTGCATATCATCGATGTAGGCTTTGATGGCGGGCAACGCGGTGAGCTTCTCGTAGAAGAAGTTGTTGACCACGTTGATCACCTGGGCCCGGGCGGCTTCGGCCTCGGGAATCAGCTCCTCGCCAGCTGTCTGCCGAGTCAGGGTGTCGCGCAAGCGCAGCAGATTGCGCACGATCTCGGTCTCCTCCGCTCCCTCCAACGCGTCAATCACCGACAGGATCAGCTGGTCGGCCTGACTTAGCACGTGGTCCATGGCGATGCTCGCCTCGGGTATCACTGTGTCATCAATAGTGCGGATAAGCGACCATACCTGGTAGAGCATGGTCGTTGGCTCGTCGAATAGCTCACGCAGGAAGGCCGCCTCGTAGTATCGCCCGGTGAGGCGGAAGACGTTGTACATCCGCTTGGCGGCTTTGCCATAGTTCACGTGCTTGGTCAGATACTTCTTGACCTCGTGCTCTAGCGCCTCGACGTACTCGTCCAGGGCATCGGCCGACACGTGCTGTGCGAGCTTGGCGAAGATGGGGATCGACTCTGCCTCTAGGTAGACCTCCTGGAAGTATGGGTCAAGGTAGCCATCCAGGGGAGTCACGGTTCCGCTGGGCGACTCCCAAGTGACGTCCAACACGTTGCTTGCATTGGCCAGCTGGCCTCGCTTCGGATCGGCCACCACCCAGTCGAGCTTGCACCAACCAGGGTCCTGGGCCACAACGTCCCAACGCAGCACGGCCCGCGTGCCTTCTGGACGGAATACCTCGATCTCACCGGCGCGGACCTCGTCTACGGACCAAGAGATCGGCGATCCCTTCCTTTGCGGTTCGCCATCCCTCACTAGATCCTCGGGATAGGAGCCGAACTTGACCTCGATCAACTGATAGGTCGCGCCGCGGTCCGTCTTCAGCACCTTTTCCTTGATCAGCCTCGATAGAACGCGACAAGCCTCTTCGCGAGTGTCGGCCTTGATGTTGATGCGCTCGAAATAGTCGCAGTCCCCGGGATAGGTCTGGATCTTGGACTGCGCAGCCGAGCCAGAGAGCGCCAGAGCAGTCTCTACCACTCCGGGCTCGTCCAGAAACTCAACCAGGCGGCCGATTTCGCGAAAGCGCGCCA
>JBFEPU010000135.1:0-7588 GCA_041549915.1 Anaerolineae bacterium
AGCCCGGGAACGAAACGTCTCTGGCTCTCTTCACCAAGCTCGGCTACGTCGAGCAGCCGGGTGGCATGCACTATGTGAGCAAGCGTGACAGTGCGGACGCGTGAGGATGTTGAGCACGTCTGACATGAGCGCCTTGCTGTGTGGGTGACGGAAGGCCAGCTCTCCAAACGCTTCACTTCGGTGTGGAAAGCAGGATGGCGGGTAAGACCAAGGACTGACAGTGCATCACATGTGTGAAAGAGGTTCTGCTGCCCGGCCCATGTCCAGGCGCAGAGCCATCGCGCAGCATTTGCGTCATCCAGGCCGGTGTTGTCGCCGCTGGTCACCTGCCCTTTGCCTGCCGTGGCTATGAATAGAAGGAACGGTACACATGCAAGAAGCCCAAGAAGCCAAGCCGGCATCAACTGAGAACAAGCACAATCGACTGGCTTACGAGAAGAGCCCCTATCTGCTGCAGCATGCCGACAACCCCGTGGATTGGTATCCGTGGGGACAGGAGGCTTTTGAGACGGCTCGTCGGGAGGACAAGCCGATCTTTCTGTCCATTGGCTACTCAAGCTGTCACTGGTGCCATGTTATGGAACACGAGTCCTTTGACGACCGCCAGGTCGCGAAACTCATGAATGACGCTTTTGTCAACATCAAGGTAGACCGTGAGGAACGCCCGGACATAGACGACGTGTACATGACGGTGGCGCAGATGATGGCGGGGCGAGGCGGCTGGCCGCTGACGATCATCATGACTCCGGACAAGGTGCCCTTTTTTGCCGGAACGTATATCCCGAAAGAGAACCGCTGGGGCCAGGTTGGCATGCTGACGCTGATCCCTGCCATTCGAGAACGCTGGGAACACCAGAGGGCGGATTTGCTGAACATCGCCGAGCAGGTAACTGGTGCACTGCGGCAAGTCTCGCAGGACACAGCGGGCGAGGAGCTGACTCGCGCGACTCTGGAACGTGCCTTTCAGCAGCTGTCGCTGCGCTTTGATGAGCAGAACGGGGGTTTTGGCAATGCCCCCAAGTTCCCGACGCCACACAACCTCCTTTTCTTGCTGCGCTACTGGAAACGGACTGCGGATGACAGGGCGCTGCAAATGGCGGAGCAGACGCTGCTGTCGATGCGACGAGGTGGAGTGTTCGATCACGTCGGCTTGGGCTTTCATCGCTATTCGACCGACGCCCACTGGCTGTTGCCACACTTTGAGAAGATGCTCTACGACCAGGCCATGTTGGCTATGGCCTACACCGAGGCCTACCAGGCGACCGGCAAGGATGCTTACCGGCAGGCGGCTGAGGAGATCTTTGCCTACGTCTTGCGCGACATGACGGCCCCGGAAGGGGGCTTTTACTCGGCAGAGGACGCCGACAGCGACGGCGTCGAAGGCAAGTTCTACGTGTGGACGCAACCTGAACTGCGCCGGGTTCTGGGAGAGGAAGATGCGAGGTTCGCGGCCAGGGTCTTTGGCGTCGAAGCTGGTGGCAATTACGTCGACGAAGCGACACGTGAGGAGACCGGCAAGAACATCCTGCATCTGAAAGAACCTATTTCACAGCTTGCACTCGACATGGGCGTCACCGAGCGGGAGATTGAGCAGCGGATTGAAGCGGCTCGGGGCAAGCTGTTCGCGTACCGCGAGCAGCGAGTTCACCCCCTGAAGGATGACAAGGTGCTGACCGATTGGAATGGACTGATGATCGCGGCGCTGGCCAAAGGCGCAAGGGCCTTTGACGCGCCCCGGTACGCAGATGCTGCCGCTGCTGCGGCGACTTTCATCCTGGAGCGGATGGTGACGGATGATGGACGCTTGCTCCACCGCTACCGCGACGGAGAGGCGGCGCTCCCAGCCTACGCTGCGGACTATGCGTTCCTGACCTGGGGGCTACTGGAGCTGTACGAGGCGTCTTTTGAGGTTCGCTTCCTCGAGCAGTCGCTGGCCCTGAACGCAGACATGATCGCGCATTTCTGGGACGAGGCCAGGGGTGGTTTCTACTCCACCGCCGATGACAGCGAAGAACTGCTGGTGCGGCAGAAGGAGATCTATGACGGGGCGATTCCATCCGCCAACTCGGTGGCCATGCTGAACCTGTTGCGCCTGGGACGCATGACGGCCGCTCCTGACTTGGAGGAGAAAGCCGCGATGATTGGCCGTGCGTTTTCCAGGAATGTGGCGTCATCACCGGCAGCATACACGCAGCTCATGGTCGCAGTGGATTTTGCGCTGGGACCATCCTACGAGGTGGTTGTCGCTGGTGAGCCCGGGGCGGCGGACGTGAGCGCCATGTTGGGAGCACTGCGGGCGAGATTCGTGCCAAACAAAGTGGTGTTGTTCCGACCTGACGGCGAGTCTCCCGCGATCAGCAGATTGGCTGACTTTACGCGCTATCAGGCGAGTGTGGACGGCAAGGCTACGGCCTATGTCTGTCGGAGCTACAACTGTGAGTTTCCTACCACCGATGCAGATGCCATGCTCGGCTTGCTGGGTGTTTCACGGCGGTAGGTACGGGATAGCGACAAGCAATCGGGCGAGGCATGTCTGGCGACTACTATTCTCGGCTGGAGAGGCGATGGACACAGAGACCCTGATCATGCTCCTGCTGGCGCTGGCTCTGCTGGTTGCCGCTTTTCTCAGAGGGGAGGGTCTGTGGCTGTCGGGCCTGCAGGCGGGCGCCACGAGCCTGTGGCGGCTGCTTCCCATTCTCCTGATCTCGTTTGCCGTGACCGGGTTGATGCAGGTGCTGATCCCCAGGGAGCAGCTCATGCGTTGGCTGGGAAGCGAGGCTGGCCTGCGCGGCATTCTCACCGGCTGTTTCATTGGGGCCCTAGTGCCGGGGCCGCCGTATGCCATGTATCCGGTCGTTGCCTCGCTGTATCAAGGAGGAGCAAGCATCGGCGCCGTGGTGGGTCTGATGATGGGCAAGGGACTGTGGAACGTGCACCATATTCCGTCGGCTATTGCTGTCCTCGGCCCGCGGCTCACGCTGGTCAGGCTCGTTTCTAGCCTGCTGTTCCCGCCCCTTGCCGGTGTGATCGCTCAGACGTTTCTCTCTGGCTGGGGGGGTAGATAGTCGCTCTTCGTCGGCGTGCTGACGCTGCCAGCCTGAAGGGACCACCGACGTGGGCAGAACCCTGATGATCTCCGCGGCGCACCTCGACACTCGATTGCGGCTTACGTCTTGGTTCCCTTGAATTGGCTCATGTACAGGTTGTGATAGAAACCCCGCTGCGCCAGGAGCTCCTCGTGGGTACCACGCTCAATGATCCGGCCGTCATGTATCACCAGCACCTTGTCAGCGTCGCGGACGGTGCTTAGGCGGTGGGCAATCACGAAACTGGTGCGGCCTTCCATCAGGCGCAGCAGCGCTTCTTGAATGCGCACCTCGGTTCGCGTGTCCACGCTGCTGGTGGCCTCATCCAGAATGAGTATTGCCGGGTCGGTCAACACGGCACGGGCAAGCGCAACCAACTGGCGTTGGCCCTGGCTTAGATTGCTGCCACGCTCGGAAAGCTCCGTCTGGTACCCCTGCGGGAGCCGCCGGATAAACTGGTCGGCGTTGGCCAACTTGGCCGCCTCGATACATTCCTCGTCAGTGGCATCCAGGCGTCCATACCGTATGTTCTGTATGACGGTGTCCGAGAAGAGGAAAGTGTCCTGCAGGACGGTGCCAAGCTGACGCCTCAGGCTGGCAATCGATATGCCGCGGATGTCTCGCCCATCGATGCGTATGGAGCCACTATCGGTATCGTAGTAGCGCGATAGAAGGTTGACCGTGGTTGTCTTCCCCGCGCCCGTCGGCCCGACCAGGGCGATCGTCTCTCCTGGACTTGCGTGGAAGCCCACGTCATTCAGCACCGTCACGCCTGGCACGTAGCCAAAGTCCACGTGTTCGAAAACAACGTCGCCATCGATATCATCGGTGACGACGGCGTCAGCTGCGTCCATCAGATCGGGTTGTTCATCGATGATCTCAAAGACGCGCTCTGCACCAGCCAGCGCTGCCTGAACCGAGTTGTAGAGGTTGGCCAGCTGGCGCAAGGGATCGGCAAACCGCCGCGAGTATGCCATGAAGGAGACGATGTTCCCCACACTGGCCATACCTTGGACTACCAGCCATCCTCCCAGACCAGCTACCACGGCCACGCTCGCGTTCGTGAGCACGGTCATCATGGGCATCATCAGTAGGGCCAGGGTGTTGGCGCGGATGCTCACATCGCGGGTCGCGAGGTTTTCGCGGTCAAAAGACTCCAGTGTGTCTGCTTCCTTTGCAAAGGCCTTGACAACGCGCTGGGCGGTGATCGTCTCTTCCATCAGCCCGTTCATATCGCCCAGCTTAGCCTGCAGCTCACGGTAGCTGTGGCGGGTACGTACACCGACGACTCCGGTCACTAGTAGCATCAACGGCAGCACCGTGAGGCTCCCCAGCGCCATCCAGGTGTTCAGAATGAACATCGAGAGCAGGATCCCCACCAAGTTGAGCATGTTGGTCAGCAGCTGGACCACGCTCTGTGAGAGAGCACGGTTAATGGCATCTATGTCGTTGGTGAGCCGGCTCATCAGCTGGCCGTGTGGATGCCGATCGAAAAACCGCAGCGAGAGCGTCTGCAGGTGCTCGAACAGGTCGCGGCGCATGGCATAGAGAGCTTCCTGTGTCACCGTGGCGAGGATGTAACCCTGCAGAAGTCGCGCCAGCCAGGTGCCCACGTACGTTGCCAACAGCAGAGCGCTGCTGCGCAGCAACAGCACGGGACTGCCGAACTGGTCAACGGCCAATCCCAGCAGGTACGGCGCTGCCACACTGAGGGCGCTGTGAATGAACACCAGCAACGTCATGAGGAGAAGCGCAGCGCGGTGGGGCCGCAGGTAGCCGAACAGCCGAAGAGAGGTGGCACGGACATCTTTTGCCTTTTCGATCCTGGTAGCTCTCCACCCACGGTGTCGGCGTGGCCCGAAGGGGGCGCGGGGGCGTGTTGTGTCTCTGGGCGGTGAGCTACTCATCGAACCCACCGCCGTCGCCCAACTGTGACTCATAGATCTCGCGGTAGATGGGGCTGGAGTCCATCAAGTCTGCATGCCTGCCTACAGCCGCGATCCGTCCGCGATCCAATATCACAATCTTGTCAGCGTTGAGTACGGTGCTGACTCGCTGGGCAATGATGAAGCTTGTCCGTCCCTCCATCCAGTCTCGCAACGCCAGGTCTATCTGTGCCTCAGTGTCCACGTCGACTGAACTCGTGCTGTCATCCAGGATGAGTATGCTTGGCCGGGTCAACAAGGCCCGAGCGATAGCAATGCGCTGCTTCTGGCCGCCGGAGAGAGTAACGCCACGTTGACCGACCAAGGTGTCGTAGCCGTCGGGGAACTCGATGATGAACTCGTGAGCCTGGGCGGCTTTGGCTGCCGCCACGACCTCTTCGTCGGTGGCCCCGGAGCGCCCATAGCGGATGTTGTCGCGGATGGTCCCGCTGAAGAGGACCGTCTCCTGCAAGGCGATGCCCATGTGAGAGCGAAGCGATTGCTGGGTTACTTCGCGCACGTCGATACCGTCGATCGTAACACGGCCCGCGGTCACATCGTAAAAGCGCGCAATCAGGTGGACAAGGCTGGATTTGCCCGCCCCGGTCGCTCCCAGGATGGCCACCCGTTCTCCAGGTTCGGCAATCAGGTTTATGCCGTCAAGCACCGGCTCGGTGCAATCGCTGTTATAGCTGAAGCACGCGTCCTCAAATGCGATCCGACCCTTGACCTCTGCCAGTGCTCGTGCATCGGGCTGATCCGAAATGTCGGCTGCGCTATCAAGGATCTCGTTGATCCGCTGTGCAGACACCTGGGCTGCAGACACGGTACCAACTACCATGCCCAGCGTCAGCAGAGGCCATAGGGTCGAGCTTAGATAGTTCATGAACGCCACCGCTTGGCCAACTGTGAGCGTACCAGTGCTGACTTGGCGTCCGCCAAACCAGACGATCGCCAGAGTCGCCGCATTGGCCAGCAAGAAGAGAGTCGGGATCACAAAGGCCATCAGCTGTGATACCTTGATCACCTGGCTCGTCAGAACCCTGTTGGCCTGGTCAAAGCGAGAGTTCTCATAGTCCCCGCGCAGAAACGCCTTGACGACGCGCACACCGGCAAGGTTCTCTTGCAGGACGTTGTTCAGGCGGTCCAAGCTTCGCTGGACCTTCACGAACATCCGACGGCCCACGCGGATGATGGGCCACACAACGAGCACAACGGACGGGGCCAAGACCAGCATGATGAGGACCAACTCCCGGCCGGTCAAGACCAGCAGGACGGAACTGCCCAGCAGCAGCAACGGGGCACGGGCCAGCGTGCGCAGTGATATCAGTACAATGTGCTCCATCTGGGTGACGTCGCTGGTGAGGCGTACGATCAGCTGGCCTGTCTGCAACCGGTCGAGGTTTCCGAAGGACAGGGTCTGCATCTTGCGGAAGAGCGCGCTGCGCAGGTCGGCGGAGAAGTTGTTGGCCACGCGTATGGATAGGACGTTGTTGCCAATGGCAAACAGAGCACTAACCGCCGACGCTGCAAGCATCAGCATGGCGGTACTGCGAATCAGCGCCATATCCATTGGCGCAATGCCTTCGTCGATGATCCGTTGTACCAGTCGCGGGACGGCCAAGTTCGCCAATGTCAATCCGACCATCAGCAGCATGGCCAGGATGCTCTGCCCTGCATAGGGCCTCAGGAAGCGCAGCAAGCGTCGCACAGAGTGTGTTTTCCTTTCCTCGTTCGGTCCAAATGCCCAAGGGCGTCTTGCCGATCTGCGCGCCAGATAGCTCACTTCGCTGGCAGGCGAGAGTATAGATCAGCACATGGTGGATGTCAAAGACGCCCCTCGAGGTGGGGCTACGTGAGGCTTGGAGCAAGTAGCTGCAGAGGGCATCCGCGCGTATCACCGAACACGCCAATGCCGCGTGCCAGGGGGCGGACCTTGGCATACAGGGTACACCGGCGCGAGGGCCGAGCGGCGTTCCCGGGTCTGGTGTCGCGTCGCGGCTGTCGGCGTCTTCCGGCTGGCCGGCAACTCCCTGCGTGTGGGCCTCAAGCCTGTCGGCTAGTCCTCTTCTCCGACGATGTGGAAGTGGCGGGGCATGGCTTCGGGGGAAGAGCCGTAGTATGGCGGTAGTGGCTCGGTTGTAGTGGGTGTACCTCCCTGGATGACCACCACCGGCGGATAGGCCCCGTGATGGGAGCCGTGCGCGCCCCGTTGCGTGAACGCCTCTGGCTGCTCGCGGCGCCTGGAGACCAGCAGAATCAGAGCACTCATGGGCATGGCCGCGGCCACGCCACACACGACACCGACCACGACAGCCATGGCTTCGGTGCTCATGCGGTTGCCTACCACGACCGCCAGTGCTACGGCAAAGGCGAACGATATCGCAATCACTGCTCTACGCATAGTGAACCTCCGAACGGTTTTCGAGATAGCGCGTGCTGCTTGGCAGCCAGCGGCCGCGCCTTCACTTCACGCGGCGCAGCACCAGGCCTGTGGCGTTGGATCGTGCTGCGCCGATGGCAGCTGATCCGTGCAGCCGCTTGGCCTCCTGCTGTGCTTCGGCTAGGGAGACGTAT
>JBFEPU010000136.1:0-7568 GCA_041549915.1 Anaerolineae bacterium
CTCAATCACATTGGACGGCCACGACCTCCGCGACTTGACGCTCAAGAGCCTGCGACAGCAGATCAGCATCGTTCTGCAGGATGTGTTCCTCTTTCACGGGACGGCGCGTGAGAACATTCTCTTTGGCCGCCCCGGGGCTACGGAGGAGGAAATGATCGATGCGGCCAAGATCGCCAACGCACACCAGTTCATCACCCAGTTGCCAAATGGCTACGATACGGTGATCGGCGAGCGCGGGGTGAAGCTGTCGGGCGGGCAGAGGCAGCGCGTAGCCATCGCCCGAGCGGTACTCAAGGATGCGCCGGTTCTGATTCTGGACGAAGCCACCTCTTCGGTGGATACGGAGACTGAGTTGCTGATCCAGCAGGCCCTTCAGCGCCTGATGGTGGGCAGGACCACCATTGTCATCGCGCATCGCTTGTCCACCATCCGCAGCGCAGATGTCATCGTCGTGCTTGAGGGCAGCCGGATCGTGGAGATGGGGACACATGAGGAGCTGATGGCCCGGCAGGGCCTCTACAGGCGTCTGAACGAGGTGCAGATAGACGACGAACCGCGGTGGAGGGAGATCCGGCAGCAGCGGCGCATGGCCGTACAATTGTAGTGAGCAGCTCGGCCACGGGCAGGGAGCATTTTCCGATTGGCTGCTGTGGGCCGCAAAGCTAGCAGCAGACTTGGCAAAGTCGGCCTGGGTCAGGAAACGGTGTGGAAGAGGACGCTAAGAATAGGGGAGAACTGGCCCATCTTCTACCACGACTCATCCTTGCAGGCCGCTATGATGTAGCGAGTCACCCATCCCTCGGTCGGATGGGGATCCTCGTCAGCGATGTTGGCGGTGAAGACGACGATGAGGTCGTACTTCGGCGAAACGTAGATCCGCTGGTCGTAGTGACCCGTGGCGGCGTAGACATCACTACGGGGCAAAGTCCACCATTGATAGCCGTAGCCCATGCCCCAGGGAGTGCGGTAGTGAGCGGTCGTTGATTGCTCCACCCACTCGGGTGAAACGATCTCTCTCCCATCCCATGTACCCTTCTTCAGCATCAGGTAGCCTAGACGAGCCATATCACGAGACGTCATGTACAGCCCGCCATCGGTGTGATAGTGGCCCCCGGTCGTAAGCGCCCAGAACACATCGCCGATGCCAATGTGGTCGAAGAGGTACTCGCGCGCGAAAGCATTCACGGAGCGGCCGGTCACCTGCTCGAGGATACCTCCGAGCACGATCGACGTGCCTGAGTTGTAGGACCACTCTTCACCAGGGTTGCGGGCCATTGGGCGGTCCAGTACGTGCTGTACGGCATCCTCGCTGACCCACATCTGCCCCAGGGTGTTCCTCGGGTCATCGTAGGGATAGTCCAGCTCGTGCCAATCCATTCCCTCAGACATGGTCAGCAGGTGCTCCAGGGTGATGCTCTGCTTGAGGGCGTCCATGTTGGCGGTGTCACGATCAGGGAAGAAATCGACCATCCGTTGATCCAGGTTGTCAATCAGGCCCTGCTGTATGGCGATTCCGATGAGCACGGAGGTAAAACTCTTGGTCACGGATTGGAGCATGTGTTTCCGGTGTGCGCTCCAGCCCCGGCGGTACTTTTCCAGTACGATGCGTCCATGGCGCACCACGAGGACCGAGTCGATGGCTACCTTGTCCCTCTCGATCAGCGCCAGCATCTGGTTGAGCCTCGCGGAGTCCATGCCCTGTTCTTCAGGGGTGGAGGTGAGCCAGCGCTCTGTCGGCCAGTGGGCAAGCACCTGTACCCTCCGCGTGTCCGAGTCCCTGTTTCCCCCTCTGTCCACCGCGGTCAAGGTCACAGTATAGTCTCCAGCCTGACGGAATGAATGGCTGATCTCTCTCCCTGTTCCCGTGGTCCCATCTCCAAAGTCCCACTGGTACCTCAAGAATCCAATGTTGTCGGTACAATCGCTCGCCGAGAACCGGATGGGCGTATCCAGTCTGACCCTGCTGGTACTGGATCTCAGGACGGCCAC
Source organism: Anaerolineae bacterium (assembly GCA_041549915.1). Classification (GTDB taxonomy): domain Bacteria; phylum Chloroflexota; class Anaerolineae; order UBA2200; family UBA2200; genus JBFEPU01. Next base: position 1,990 of record JBFEPU010000136.1, read on the forward strand.
TGGCGGCATGCCGTCCAGCTTGAGGGCAATGAAAGAACCGCCGATCATCACCAGGATCCCAATGACGATCATCCAGGGAAGCTTCGGTCGCAGCGTGGCCCTGATGTGAAGGGACGAACCTCGTGTTGGGTGCTGGTTGGTTGTCACTATCCTCTCCCGATGCAGGTGCGATGCACTTGCAGACCGCAGGCAGCCTGATCGAGCCCTCCAACGGAGGGGTGCCGTTGGTGAACGCCGGGCTGCGATTGGGGCCGAATCCGGCGTTTCTGGCCCGCCAGTGTACTGTGCTATAATCACCCTGCAAAGGCTGCTGCGGTTCAGAGCATAGGCTGGATAGCAAGATCCAGGAATCCACAACCCAGCCTGCACCTCACCGTGTCGCCAACGAACCTGCGTGACCGCCCCCGTTGCTGCCACCCCCTCATCGCCACACCACTCTGCGATGACCTGCATCGAACGCCGACTCCTGCGGCGCGTGAGTGCATGGCCGTATCTGGAGTGTCACTCTGCATCGTGACGTCCTCCTTCCCGCCGCCAGCTGGTGTGTTTGCCCGGGACCTCGCTATCCGCCATACGCAACTGCCCGCGGAGGGTGGAGATGATGATGGAAGGTGTGAGGTCCGAGATCGTAGCTGTGGGCGAAGCAGGTGATGGCTCGTCACTGAGCAGGGGCACCGAACCGCTGCCAAAGCCAGTCAGCGAGCGGCGGGGCACCAACTGGGTGGCGCAGGAGCAGCCCCTGCCCGCGTGTAAGATAGGAGCGAGGTATCTGCCCACGCCGCAGCATGTTGTGGATGCCATGCTTGTGCTGGCTGATGTGAGCTCGCGCGACAGGGTGTATGATCCAGGGTGCGGAGATGGCCGCTTTGTGATCACGGCGGCTCAGCGCTATGGCGCTGTCGGGGTTGGGATCGATGTTGACCGCTGGTGTATCGAGCAGTCTCGCGAGAATGCGCGCCAAGCCGGCGTGCAGCGACTGGTCCGCTTCGTCCACGAGGATGCCAGGCGTGTGGACCTATCGCCGGCGACCGTCGTGACCCTGTACATGCCAGCACAGTGGAATGCGCAGTTCTTGCCCAAGCTGCGAAGGGAGCTGGGTCCCGGATCTCGTATCGTGGCCTACATGTACGATTTTGGCGGGTGGCCTGCCTTGGACACGCAGCTTGTGACCGACCAGTACGGCAGAAGGTCACCGATCTTCCTGTGGCGTCTTGCAGGCAGGACACCTGCCAGCCCATCCGGCCAATCCACGATTGCATCGTAGGCCGTGGGGCCCGGCTTTGGCGGGGCGGGACCAGCCTGTCGTCGGCAACATGGCTGGCTATCGTGAGACCCCCGAGGTCTTGGGCACCTCGGAGGTCTCTGTACGATCTAGGCTGCTGGGTTCAGCACATGGCCGAAGAACAGGATGGTGCTTGTTTCGATGTCGCGGATGAGAAAGACGAAGGGGCGGTTGATGTTGACCTGCTGCACCAGGCTCGGGCCCTTCCTGGCCACGACTACAGCGGTAGCAGCTGCAGCTTCCGTCCCGGCCTCGTCGACAGCGACAAAGGCGTCGTGATACACCTGATCGATAAACAGCTCCCTGGTACCGTCCATCCCAGAAAAGTCTGCATAACTGCCAAAGGCATCCACCATCCCCAGCTCCATCAGGGCGTCTTTCAGCTCGAACTCAGAAGTGAAGCGGAACTTGGGCATGCTCAAGGCCACTCCCTTACGCTCGAGCCCGTCCAACAAGCCGTTCAGCTCCTGTGCGTCCAGCGACCGGACGAAGGATTCGAAGGTGTGTTCCTGGGGAAGCAGGATGACCATCGACATCTCGTCGCCAGCGTACGGCAACTCCAGGACCTGCACGCCGGGACTGTCGGCGTAGCCGAGCTCGCCATGCTGCCACATCATGGGCACGGTGACTTGGCTGCCGTCGAGCAGAGTGAACAGTCTGTCCTCGGTGGCTTCCTCGGCAAACCCGTGTTTCCAGGCTGCCTTGAAGTAGACGGCGTTGGTCAGTACCATGGCCGTCTGCCCGTCTACCGATCCTGGAGGAAGCAGTTCCTCGATCTTGCCCTCTGTCTGCTCGCGCACCCACTCGTTGATTAGCTCGCGCGCTTCCTCTGCCTTGCCAAAGTCCACTTGACGCAGCCCTGCGCCATAGTTCTGGGCCAGGGTGTCCAGGAAGGCCTCTAGCCAGGAGTGGCCCTGTTGGCCCCAGATGGTATTGGCGATGTGCAGGCGGAAGGCTTGCTGGTCAGCGTCATCAGCCTGGCTGAGCAGGGCCTGATCCAGGGCATTGAAGGCGGCGTGCAGCTGTGTCTGTGCCAGGGTATAGTGCAACGCCTCAGCCATCTGCTGCTCGGTCTGGCCCTCAGCCCCGGCGTGGGTCATGGCCAGCGCCGCAGAGATGCTGTACGGTGAGTAGAAGATGTTGCTTTCAGTGCTGAACAGCACGCGGTATAGGTCCAGGGCGAAGGCGCTGTTGCCCTCGACCAGCTCCGGCACAGGTGCCTGGCCCGGTGACACAGCCGGCAGCCGTGGCTTGTCCGAGCGCACGATCTCAGCCTTGGTCATGGTGCTTGCGGGCGGCGCGCATCCTGCCAGGGTCGATGCGGCGACGGTCACGACCAGGGCGGCTGCGCAGAATGAGACTCTGTTGATCCGATATCGCTTGGCCATTGCTAACCTCCGGCATAATCCTACCCTCCAGAAGCTTCCCAGAGTGAGCGTGCCCACTCTGAGGTAGGTCCTCATGCATACATACGTATGAGCAATGCCATTTTGCATGTCACAGCCAACTTATGAGATGACCTGTCCGGCTCAGGAGCCGTCGCCGCCCGCAAGCTTGACCGAGTGCCAATTCTGCTCCATACTTGCACTCGAGCCTGGGCACGGCGGTGATGTACGAAGCGATGTGCAGGCTGGAGCGGATGGCAGGGACTCTGGCGACGGTGGCCGGGTATACGGAGGCAGCGAACGCGCTGTACGCCTCGGTGGTGTCCAAGGAATACGAACTGTCCGAGCCCTGGGCGAAGGCCCTGTGAGGTGACAAGATGAAGGAACTGCTCCTCGTCCTGGCGCTTGTGCTCATGCTCCCACTTGCCGCGGCTTGTGATGGCGGCGGGGCGGTCTCACCGTCGCGCGATGCCTCGCAGCCGTCCCTGGAGATGTCTGCCTGCCCGCCAGCCGAGGCGCGGGGAACAGTGCCCCCGGCCATCGCCATCTGCTCCATCACTTACATCGTGGACGGCGCGGAGCAGATTGTGCGCGACGGAGACATCCTGCGGGCGTCGAGCAGCGATGAGGTGAGAATAGACAAAGTGGCAATTTCTGTGGGATCGTTCTCCGGTGACGGTGGCGAGGCCTGTGTTGATTTCGTTCCGCTGGGCCGGAATGGCGAGGAGATTGCCTCCGAAAGAAGAGGGACACACATGCAGCGGGTGAATCCTGGCCGCACGTCGGTCCTAGGGCCAGATGGCACGTGGACCATTGGTGAGAACTGGCGGTCCATCTCCGCAGTGTTGAACCACTGGCCTGTGGACCGCACTGAGGATCTCGATTGTGCCGGCGGGCTTTGCGAACGGGATGACCGGGTGACGGTATTCCTGCAGTGACCCCAGAACCTGGCTGAACCGCTGATCGCTGGGAAAGCTTTCGCTTGAATCTAGTGCAGATCACGGGAAAGGGAGCGCATGGCAACGAAGGTAGCTGTGGTCGGTGTGGGGAATGTAGGTTCTGGGCTGCTGTATTTCCTGGCGGCGAACCCCAACGTGGATAAGGTGTTCGTGATGTCGCGCAGCCAGAAAAAGGCCAAAGCTGCGGTCATGGACGTCGCGAGCGCTTGCCCGCACCGTGCCCAGAAGTTCGTTCCTTCACCTTACTCACAGATGTCTCAGGCAGATGTTGTCGTCCTGACGGCTGGAGAAACACCAGAGGCAGTCCCCGACCGCGGCGAGCTGTATCGACTGAACTGCCGTATTGTTGAGGAGATCTTGGGCCACTCCAACCTGGCACCGCCGGCAACGCTGATCGTACTGGCCACACCTGTGGACGATATCACCGCCTTTGCACAGTGGAAGACGGGTTTGCCACCGGCTCGGGTGATGGGGTTTGGAGGCGACCTGGATCGAAACCGTCTCGCTTCCGTCTTGCTTTCGCAAGGCATGCCGGCCGAAGGAATCCACATCGTCGGCGAGCATGGCAGGAAGAGCATCCCGGTGTATCCTGGAGAGAAGGATTACGACCAGGTCGCCCGAGGGGTGCGCAGGTACCTGTCGGCCATCATCGAGCTTGCCGGTCCTCCGCGAAACCTCGCCACGTCTGTCCTCCTCGACGAACTCGTCACCAGCATCACAACAGATGCGGGGAGGACTCATCACGTCTGCGGGTATCATCCGCAGCTTGCCGTTCACCTGACCTGGCCGTTCCGAATCGGGCGAAAGGGACTGATGGCCCCCACGGCGGTTCATGTGGGAAAGCAGGCGCGAGGTGATCTTGACAGGTTGCTCGAGGAACGGAGGCGCACACAAGAGGCACTGGTGGCCCCGGTGACGAAAGGCTCACCTGAACTGCGGCAGGAGAGAAAGCATGAATGACCTACGCTTGGGTCCCGATCGAGCTTCCCTGGCCGGACGGACGTGTTTCGTCACGCTGGTGGGATCCGCCGAGGAGGAAGCCAATGCCCGCCTGCTGGTGGCGAGCCTGCGCGCTTTCGGGGGGCTATTGGGCGACTGCGCCGTGTGGGTGTTCGCGCTTGATCCTGATCAAGTCTCCCGCGCCCTGTCTGACATGGCGGGTGTCTCTTGTTTGCCTCTGGCCGCGGATCCCGAGCTGCGGTATCCCTTTGCCGCCAAGGTGCAGGCCTGTGCACAGGCCGAAGCGCTGGCCGCTGAGGAGGTTCGTTCTCTGGTGTGGGTGAGCACGGGATGCCTGATCGTCAATCCGCCGGTCCTGTTCGACCTGGCACCGTCGTTCGATGCTGCCTTCCGGCCAGTGCACATCCAGAACATTGGCTCGTCGGCCAGCGAGCCCCTGGACAACTACTGGAGCGAGGTCTACCGGGCCGTGGGCATGGATGACACGTCGCGTGCCGTCGAATCCTTTGTCGATTCACGTGAACTGCGGCCGTATGTCAACACGCATCTCTTCGCGATCGATCCATCGCAGGGCCTGTGCCAGACGTGGCTGCAACTGTTCAGAGAGAGGGTTGCCAACACGGTGTTCCAATCCGGCCCCTGTCAGGACCAGCTCCACCGCATCTTCCTGCACCAGGCCCTCCTGAGCGCGTTGGTCACCAGGCGGCTGGAGTGGCAGCGGATACGCTTGCTGCCGCCGGAGTACAGCTACCCCCTGCACCTTCATCAGGAGGTGCAGGCAGCGCGCCGCGCGCAATCGCTCGGCGACCTGGTGTGCCCTGTTTACGAGGGGGTCTATCGCTATCCCGCCACTCTGAATGGGTTGCTGGTCGAGGAGCCGCTCAAGTCCTGGCTGATGGCACGCGGTCAAAGTAGGCGCACGGGAAATCGAGCGCCAAGGCAGTGGCCGCCTACCTGAAGGAGCTCCCCGAGGGCAGGCGAGGGGCGGCGGCC
>JBFEPU010000137.1:0-7551 GCA_041549915.1 Anaerolineae bacterium
CGACAGAAGAATGGCAGGAGGATCTGGCAACTGGAGCAATCTGGGGCTTCAGCTCGATGGGAACGGCAGGAAGCTACGAAGCCAACCTGCAGATAAGGGGCGATTCCCGGGCAGCCTGTCGGAGGTGATGGGAACAGCTTGCAGAGCTATGGCCTAGAAACAAAAGAGGGGAGTTGGCGGGATGCCGACTCCCCTCCTTCATTTCACTTTCCAGCTCGGCGTTCCTAGGAACGCCTTTGAATCGAATGTACTGAGTACCTATCCGAAAACAGCGGGCCGGGCTCCTCGAGTAGCATCCCTCCGCTCTTTGGAGGGGCACGCCCGGCAACACCTGCACTTGCGCCAGAGCGCAGCGCCGGTGCAAGTGTCCGGCGGCGTGGGAGCCGCCTCAGCTGAGTTCTCGAATAGGCACTTAGGCTACCTTGACCTTGATGGTCTTGGGCTTGGCCTCTTCAGCCTTGGGCGCGGTCAGATGCAGCACGCCGTTCTTGAACATGGCCTCAACCTTGTCCGACCGAATATCTGTCGGAAGGCTGATGGTGCGCTCGAACGGACCGTACCACAGCTCGTTGGAGTGCCAGGACCAGTCCTTGCTCTCCTCGCGCTCCGCGTCGCTCGGGAAGCGGCCGCGTATGGTCAGCACATCATCGGTGATCGTGATGTCCAGATCATCGGCTTCCAGGCCAGGAACACGCGCTACCAGATGCAGCGCTTCCTCATCCTGCCAGATGTTGACCGGCAGCTGAGACAATTCCCCGCGCCGGATCCCCCGACGTGGCCGCACAAAGCTGTCCTCAAACAGCTGATCCACGGCCTCACGCAAAGTCAGCGCATCTTCAAGCGGACGCCATCTCACGATTGTCATGACCCTACCTCCTTGATCGTTGTGATCATGTTTATCATCTTGATACAGATCCAATTTCAGAGGTAGGGTACCACATGTCTGTTAGATGGACGCTAGCAGAGTGTTAGAGCTGTGTTAGAGTCCGCTTCCGAGTGGTGGCCACTTGTACTGTACGGCACCTTGACCCGGCGCGAAGAGGGCGCAGGCTGACGGTACCGACCGAAAGTGCCCGGCAGGGCTCTGCAATGCGGGGATTGCTCCGCGACGCCGTCACCATCCGCGTGCCGGCTAGCGCACGCCGCTGCAGCTCAAGGCTTTCGGAAGGTGAGGCAATACAGGTTTCCTCTCACAATGTCCTGCACACGCAGGTCTGTCATTCCATCTGGAACCAGGGCAGCAGGAGCCGAGAACCGGTCTCCATACTCCCGCAACAACCTCGCCACGCTTGGAACCCGGGCAAAGCGATCCATCAGTTTGGCGGTCTCATCCACAATGACAATCTTGGTTCCCGCTCTGGCCACGCGGATCATCTCGGCAATGGCCTTGGCGCGGTCGTTGAAGGCATTGATGCCGCCAACGTGGAATACCGCGTCAAACGACTCGTCACGCAGCGGCAATTCTTCAGCGTTGCCCAGAATCAACTCCGCCTCCAGCTGCCGTTTGTCCAGGTTCCGCTGGCATTTCTTCAACATCCCCCACGAAATATCCAGCCCGAAGTAGCTCGTCTTCGCGGGAAGGAAGCGAAGATTGGCGCCAGTGCCGATCGACACCTCGAGCACTCTGTCGCCGTCCTGTACCTCCAGCTCGCTCAGGTACTCCGAGCGGGCCTGCCCTTCTCCCACGCCTCCCAGCTTCGCAACCAATGCAATGGCAGCGTCGTACAGGCGAGCAGACCGGTTGTAGAACCGCTGATAGCGCTGGTTGGATCCCGACAGCGAGGACTCATCCAGGAACACCGGAATGCCATCACGGATGGGGAACCTTTCGCCGGAGCGCTCACAGACAAGCTCGTCCTGAGCAATCCCACCAGGGCCTTCAACAGACACCAAGCGCAATGGCTCATGTGTACCAGGCCTGCACAGAAGCGATTCGGTTTCAGCTTTCATGGTCCCGCCTCCTGTGTCCGCTGTGAAGACAAGTGGACATTCTTCCACATAGTGTAGGCTGAACCCGTGCATCAGTCAAGCTCAAAACGCGACGAAGAGGATAGCCAGCACCGTGATGGCGCGCCCCGGTGGATGGGCCGTCGGCACTCCCAGAAACGTGTTCGGTGCTCAAGCTGTCTGCCACTGGACGGCGTGGGTTTGGTGTCACCTCGCACCTGATCTACAATTAGGCCCGGCTGGGGTCGTGGCAGGAACCGCCGGGGGCAGTTGCATGAGCCCACCGACCAACAGGAGGAACGATGGTAGACAACGAAAGCACCGGCCAAAGCAGTGCTGAGCACGAGGAGCCACCCCCTCGCAGCGCTCGCGCCGAAATGTGGGCCGACGTGCCCGATGAGGATTGGGATGACTGGAAGTGGCAACTGAGCCATCGCCTGAACACATTGGCAGAGCTGCAGCGGGTCATCCCGCTGACACCGGAGGAGGAAGAAGGGGTGCGAGCGCATCACCGCTTCCGCCTCGATATCACCCCTTACTTCGCCTCGCTGATCGACGGCAGCGATCCGAACTGCCCCATCCGCCGGCAGGTGATCCCCACGGGTCGGGAGCTGACGGCCTTTGAGTCGATGATGGCCGATTCCCTGAGCGAGGAAGCCCATTCGCCAGTGCCTGGACTGGTGCACCGCTACCCGGACCGCGTGCTGATGCTGGTCACCACACAATGTGCGAGCTACTGTCGCTTTTGCACGCGCAGCCGCATTGTCGGCGATCCCAAGGCCCAGTTCAGCCGGGCGACTCACGCTGCGCAGATTGACTACATCGCCGAAACTCCCGCAGTCCGTGACGTGCTGATATCAGGAGGGGACCCCCTGACACTGCCGCAGCACGTCCTGGAGGATCTGCTGCGCCGCCTGCGCGCGATCCCACACGTAGAGGTCCTACGCATCGGAACCCGGGTGCCAGTGTTCCTTCCACAGCGAATCAATCGCAATCTGGTGGACATGCTGCGCCGCTATCCCCCGCTGTGGATCAACATCCACTTCAATCACGTGCGGGAGATCACCCCAGAGGTGCGCCGCGCCTGCGGCTTGCTGGCGGACGCAGGCCTGCCCCTGGGCTCGCAGTCGGTGTTGCTGGCTGGCATCAATGACTGCCCGGACATCATCATGCGGCTGGTCCATGAGCTGGTCAAGATGCGTGTGCGTCCCTACTATCTCTATCAGTGCGACCTGGTGCCTGGAGCTGGGCACTTTCGCACGCGCGTGGCAGTGGGCCTCGAGATAATAGAGGCTCTGCGCGGACACACATCTGGCTTTGCTGTCCCGACTTTTGTGATTGACGCTCCCGGTGGCGGCGGTAAGGTGCCCATCATGCCCCAATACCTCATCAGCCAGTCCTGCCAACGGGTGGTGCTGCGCAACTTTGAGGGATTTATCACCACCTACACCGAGCCGGAGAGCTATGAGCCTCACGCCCGTTCTGTGTGTCCGGTATGCCAGTCACGACGCGACGAGGGCGGCCAGGAAGGTGTGGCCGGGCTGCTCGAGGGAGATCGGCTGGCCATCGTGCCTGAGGGCTTTGAGCGCGTTCACCATCGATTAACGCGCGTTCGGTGGAGCGCCATCGGTCTGGAGCCAAGCGGTCAAGGGGAGGAGCAATAATGGCAACCTTGCATGTGGCCCTCTTGGCAAACCTCAAAGTGAACGCACCCAAGTTTCCGGGCATGCCGGACGACTATTGGGCTGATCTGGACTCGGAAGGCACCGTAGATGCCATCGCCGACGCGCTGCGGCAGGGTGGGCACCGCGTGACCTTCCTGGAAGGCGATGCCACGCTGTACGACCGGTTGCGCCAGCTGCAGCCCGACATCTGCTTCAACATCTGTGAAGGGCACTTTGGGGATGCCCGCGAGGCGCAGGTTCCAGCCATGCTGGAGATGCTGCGAATCCCCTACTCCGGCTCGAAGGTTCTGACGTTGGCGCTGACGCTGGACAAACCAATGACCAAGCGGGTGCTGGCGTACCACGATTTGCCGACCCCTCCATTCCAGGTATTTGAACGGCCGGACGAACCGCTGGACCCCGGTCTAGATTTTCCCCTCTTCGCCAAGCCGAGCTCTCAAGGCACCGGGATGGGCATCAGCCCCCGGTCTGTGGTCCGTGACGAGGCGGAGCTGCGAGCGCAGGTCGCTACGCTCATGGAGGACTATCGCGAACCCATCCTGGTGGAGCGCTTTGTCAGTGGCCGGGACATCACGGTAGGAATGGTCGGCAATCTGGCACCTCCCGTGGCCTGGCGCTTGCCCAGCGACGAATCGGCCGCTCGCGTGACCAAGGGCCTGCGCTTCTTGCCCGCGCTGGAGATCGACCTGGGTCCGTACCGAGAGCAAGAAGGCGGCCTGTACACCAGACACGCCAAAGTTGAGCTGGCAGACAAGCTGAACTACATCTGTCCGGCGAGGCTGGACCCCGAGCAGCTCGAGGAACTGAACCGCCTGGCTGCCGCGACTTTTCGCGTGACGGGTACGCTCGACGTGGCCCGTGTCGATTTCAGGCTGGACGAGAATGACCACGAGAAGCCGTACATCCTGGAGATCAACCCTCTGCCTGGGTTGTCACCGGGCATCAGCGATCTGGTGATAGAAGCCGCGGCTGCTGGCATCGGCCACACTGAACTGGTCAACCTGATTCTCGAGCAAGCCCTGGAGCGATACGACCTCCAACAGGAGGCTTCAGGACAGCCCGGCATGCGGTCGCCGGGGTGAGGCGATGGTCATCCCAGCCCACCGGCCCTGGATTGCTGCGCGGCGGAGCGGATCCGTACACTTATCGGCCCCCAGAGGAGGCTGAACATGCCACAAATACCGGCAGCCTATCTCGAGATCATCATCAAAGCTGTGCTGTCGATCGTGGTCCTGGCCGTCGCGCTGGTGGTCAACCGCACGCTCAGCGGAGTGCTGACGCGCCAGGAGCACGAAGGCCGGCGAACGGACACGCTGCGTATGGTGCTCCGCAACAGCGTTTTCTTTCTCGCGGCCACGCTCATGGTGTTCATCTGGCTGGGTTTTGGCAACCTTGCCGTGTTCATGGGCATCCTGGGCGCGGGAATCGCTTTTGCCTCGCAGGAGGTGATCGGTTCCTTTGCCGGCTACCTGAACATCGTCACCGGGAACCTGTACCACATCGGCGACCGCGTGCGAATCGGGGAGGTAGTGGGCGATGTGCTGGATATCACCCTGCTGCGCACGACCTTGATGGAGATTGGCGAGTGGGTCAAGGCCGACCAGTACACGGGTCGCATCGTGTCTGTTGCCAACCGCATGGTCTTTGCCAGTCCCGTGCTCAACTACACACAGCACTGGCCATACCTTTGGGACGAGATCACCATCCCGATCACCTACGACAGTGACTGGCGCCACGCCGGACAGCTCATGCTCGACCACGGCCAGGAGTACAGCGCTCATCTTGTTCCTGATGCCGATGCTGGACTGCAATCCATGGCCGAGCGGTACCCTGTGCACGACACAACGACAGAGCCCGAGCTCTACGTGGTGATGACGGACAACTGGATCGAGATGACCCTGCGCTACGTTGTACAAGCACGCGAGCGTCGCGCGGTCCAGGGCCAGCTGCACCGCGAGCTCCTGCAGCGCTTTGAAGCCGAAGCCGGCATCACCGTCGCATCCGCCACTGTGGAAATCGTAGGCTTCCCCCCGCTCAGAGGCGACGCTCGCTCTGGCGGGCCCACCGACCAGCGATAGCTGGCGGGGCACACATCATGCGCGGGTCCGCAGCCCGCCTGGGAAAGCAGGTGCTTCGATGTCAAACGAAACGGGATTTCACATTGAGAAAGCCAAGGAAGAGGATTGGCCCTGGATCGTGCAGGGCCAGGCCGAAATCGCCTGGACCCGGCTGGGGCCGGACCGGCAGGAGGAACTGGGCTGGCAGACCTGCGGAGCAAGCGTGGCCCGGCAAGTGGCGAGAATTCGGCGCGACGAAGGATTTCCCACCGCGACGTTCGTTGCCAGGACCGGGGACGGAACCCGTGCGGGCTTTGTATGGGTCGCCAGGACGCACCACGACTTTACCGGGCAGCTGGAGGCCACTCTCCTCGGCCAGTACGTGGCCGAGGCTTATCGCCATCAAGGCCTCGGTCGGCTCCTCATGGCCAGGGCTGAGGAGTGGGCACGGCAGCAGGGGCTGACGCGGATTTCCATGTCAGTGGGAGCGCACAATACCCTGGCACAGAAGATGTACGAGACGCTCGGTTTCCGGGTGGAATCGGTGCGCATGAGCCGGGATCTGACCAAACACGAGGACGGCAGCAGCCTGATCGACTCGTAGTATGGGAAAGGCAATCGCCCAGCAGCCCTGCCGCGGCTGGCTCGTGCCATGCCTGGCCTGAGCTACGGATGGCTCTTGAGGACTAGCGGCAGGTAGATCGGATATCTCGGCCCCGCCATGGCAAACACCTGAATGCGGTGGTTCTCGGAGTCAACCGCATAGACCTGCCCATCCGCTCTGGCCTCCAGGCCCCTCGGGCGGCCAAACTGCCCATTGGCTGACCCCGCCTCGCCCCATGTGGTCACAAAGGCCCCTGCCTGATCGAACACTTGCAGGCGGTGGTTGTCAGTGTCCGCAACGTACACTCGGCCAGCTGCGACTGTTATGCCTTGCGGGCTGTCAAACGCGCCTGGAGCAGAGCCACTCGTGCCAAAGGCCAGCCGAAACTCTCCCTGGGCGCTGAATACCTGCACGCGGTGGTTTTCGGTGTCGGCCACATAGACATCTCCCGCAGAGTCCACATCTACAGCAGAGGGCGACGTGAACTTGCCTCGGCTGGCCCCTTGACCACCCCACTCCCGGACGAAGGTGCCCTGCGCGTCAAAGACCTGAATGCGATGATTGTCGCTGTCGGCCACGTACACCAGACCGGATCGTGCAACAGCCACTCCCGCTGGCTGGCGGAACTCGCCCGCCCGACTGCCAAACGAGCCCCATGCGCCCAAATAGTTGCCGTCAGGGTCAAAGATCTGGATGCGCTGGTTGCTGGTATCGGCCACGTACACGTTTCCGTTGCGGGCGACGTCCAGCGCGCACGGACGATCAAACTGCCCGGCATTTGCCCCGTAGGAGCCCCACTGGCCAATATAGTCGCCCACGGTTGAGAATACCTGGATTTGGTGGTTTGCGCTGTCTGCCACATAGACCCGGCCATCTAGGGAGAGCCCTACATCGGCCGGCCATTGCAGCTGCCCGTTGGCAGTGCTGCCACGACCCCACTTGCGCACAAAGATGCCCGCGGCGCTGAAGAGCTGGACGCGGTCGTTGCCATAGTCTGCCACAAGGATCCGACCATCAGAGGCGACTGCGATGCCAGCCGGGCTCTTGAAGGCGCCATCCGCCGTGCCATAGGAACCGAACTTGCGCAAAAACCCGCCGTCTGCATCAAAGACCTTCACAAGATGGCTCCATTTCGAAGTTGTATACACGTAACCCTGCTCGTCAACCGTCACAGCGCCCGGGTACGCAAACTGGCCATCCCCACTGCCGTACCCTCCCCACTTGTGGAGGAAGGCACCATTCATGTCAAAGACCTGAA
>JBFEPU010000138.1:0-7543 GCA_041549915.1 Anaerolineae bacterium
GCAGGATCCTGCCCACGTCAACGCCCAGACGGCCGATCGCGAATCCGTGAACCACATCGCGGCCCGTGATGCGCAGTTGCACGGTATCTCCCTTGTTCACGGTAATGACCTGGGGCTTCCAGCCACCGGCCTGAGGCACTTGCGCCACGAGGTCAATCACCTTCAAGTTCCCGTCATTTCCCTGCAGGTTGGCACGCTGATAGGCGAAGACCCCCAAAGGGAACACGATGAGGATGAGCAAAACCACACCCAGGGCCATGACCTCCTGTCTGTTCATGCCAACCCCTACCCCAGGTACAATCTGAAAAAGCCGATTGTCACAACTGCGAGCAAAGCCGCAACCGGCATAAGAGCTCTGACAGCCTCAGCCACTTCCATCTTGTACTGCCGTCCGATCCAATAGGCTGTGCGGATGGAGAGCACCAGCCCCGTGAGCAGCGCTCCTATCTGCAAGTAGGGCACGACCTGCGCCAACACCGGCGTCCAGGGATAGCCTTTGGTGCCGAACAGGTTCCATCCCCAGCCGAAGGGATCCGACAACACGGAGATGGCATAGGAGCCGTTGGCGAACACAAATGAGAAATTGAACGCCATCCACGCGCTCAGCCCCAGAGGCACCAGCGTGTAGGAATAGTCGACAAACAAGCGTGTTAGCGGTAGCTTTCGCAAACCTCTCAACCCTTTCGACAGCGCAACCGCTGCCAGGAACAAGCCCGGTGCCACGAGCAAGTTCAGGGCCAGAAAGGCCACAGCATACAGTGCACGCCCCGAAACGGACGCGGCATCGGCCAAGTCCTTGAGCCACCCCCATGGCCCGACAAACACTGCGGAGTAAAGCAGTGCACAGGTCAGCATGATGATCCCTTTGTAGGCTTCGTCCAGACCCCTTCCTTTCGTCACCAACAAGTCTGTGGCAAATGGCCGTACATTGAGAGCGATATTGTCCTTAGGACACGTCTTGAGGCACTCGGTGCACAGACCGCAGTGCGCGTTTCGTTCTAGATTCCAGGGCTGGACCAACCACGGACAACCGTGGCCCTGTGCGCTTCCCCAGTAGCACTCCTTCTCTCGATGCTTGCGGCAAACCTCTGAGTCTTTGATCCGCAGCTCCAATGGGGAGAGCAGGGAATACAGCCCGATAAAGCCGCCTACAGGGCACAAGTACCGACAGAATACCCGTCGCTCAAAGACAAGGCTTAGCCCGACGGCCAGTAGAATGAACGCTAGCAACAGAGCGCCAGTGGCAAACGGTCGCGTCAGGATAACTGCGCTGAACACGGCCACACCGAGGAAAGCAAAGTTTTGCAGCCAGATGTTGTCCAGTTTGTGCGGCCACTTGCGCCTAAGAGACCATGGCCTGCCCTCCCGCCTGATCACAATCCCACGCCGCTGCAGCCACTCGCCGGGCGCGGGAATGGGGCACATGGTGCACCACAGACGGCCGGTCAGCGGCAGCAGCACGACGATCAGCAACCCAAACCAGACAATCCAAACAAAGATGATCGCGAAACTCTTGCTGCCCACCGGAGTGCCAAAGAGACCAGTCAGGATGACCAGGACAAAGCCAAAGAGGGTGACCAGCAGCAATGCGGGTTGAAACTCCCTCCGGAGCAACAGGCGCTTGAGGAGGCTGATTCTGGTCAGATCGATCCGCCGTCCTGCAGGGAGCCCGTCTGCGTTGCTCCCCTCCCGGTCCCCAGCCCATAGGTAGACGATGGATCCAAGGGCAACTACGAGCACCAGAGCGACGCTCCGCGGGAACAGGCTGTTCGGCTCCACGATCAGCTCTCCGATCATGAAGGGATGCATCGCACCGCAAGCCACGGAGCAACGGTAGCGGAACTTGCCGGCCCGGTCAGCCACGAACTCCACGCGAACCGTGCGGCCTGGCTCAGCTATGGTCTCGATCCCGTACCCGTCAATGTAGATGCCGTGGGTGACATCAACCGATTGTAGCTCCAGTGACACCCTGTCGCCTTGCCTGACCCGGATGACCTGCGGATCGAAGACAAAGCTGCTCGCCTCCAACTGCAGGCGATGGGCTGATGGTCCTGATGCGCCCAGCGGGAGAGGCGCGAGCAGAGCGACAAAGGCCAAGGCTACGGTGAAGGCTAGTACCGCTCTACCCACGTCTCATTCCACAGGTTCGGTATTCGTTGGAGGTCCGTATTGGCTGTACTCTCTATCAATGTAGGAGCGGATATCCACCAGCGAGTTTCCCTGACCTAGCAAACGCATCGCGTCACGCGCGATGTCAACGCAGATGTTTCACTGCAAGGCATGGTAGCCGAATACGACGCCTCCTCCACTGGGCTCGAAGCGCTCAACAAAGCAGTCCAGATTGCTGTCGTGCCCCATCCCTCCGCAGCCACAGTAGCACGGAAGCTTGTCTAGGACATCCGGGTTGGCAAGAGCGAACCGGTAGGCCTCCTGCACAACGGCCGGAGCCCTCCTGATCGGGTCGGAGAGCTGAGCGACAGGCGCCAGCTCGACCGTGGAAGCTGCAGAGCTGGCCGCGCGCTGTTCCATGACCCACCAAGCTCCGACAATGCCGATGATGACGGCCAGGATCGGCAGGCCCAGGCGCAGCCAACCTCGCGCCTGGTTTTGGGAGCGACGGGCACCTCCCCGTTGCCCTTTCTTAGCTGACTTGGAACTTTTTCGCGTCATAATGCATACACCTTTCCAGAATAAACGCTTCACTCAGCCTGCGCGCGCCGCTCTAACAGCGGAGCGACGACAGGCTGTAGGACCGCCACTTAGTGCCTATCGGAAGACCCAGCTGTGGCGGCTCCCATGCAGCCGGACACTTGCACCACTGTTGCGCTATGGCGCAAGTGCCGGTGTTGCCGGGCATGCCCCTCCACAGAGCGGAGGGATGCTACGCGAGGAGCCCGGCCCACTATCTTCGCATAGGCTCTCAGTCGACTTGCTCGAGTTCAATCCGGGCTTTCACGACACCATCCACCGGATCGTTGGACGAGACGTAGACCTCGCGCACCATTGGACCCCGGGCGTCTGGGTGAAAACTCGCATCGTAGTAGACCTTCAGCTCTGCCGATGCCCCCGGCTTTATCGCTGTAGACCATCCCTCTACGGGAGCCCCAGAGCCGAACACAGGCCCCTCTTGGCCGTCGTTGATCAAAACCGCCGTCGTGCAGCCACAGGAGGTGCTCAAACTGTCAATGACCAGATCCATCTGACCAGCGTTCTCGACCAGTATGGTAGCAGCCACCGTACCATCCTGCGGGCTCACCTGGCCGAGGTCTACCTGCTGTGGTCGAAGCACAATCCGCGGCCGCTCCGCCGGGGCAGTGTCCAGCCTGTACTGCCGCAAATCCGCAACCACCTCTTCGGAAGCGAAAGAGTCCAACCCGTACTGGTCGGCATAGGCGAGGTAGATTCCCAACATGTCACTTCCGGTGGAGACCTGCTCGACCAAGAATGCCTGCCTCTCCTCAGCCATGCCGCACCCGCAGTCACCGATCGGCTGCCCGCAACAGGGGCAGAGAAACTCCGAGAACATCTCCTCAGCCGACTCCGGCGGCATGGAATACTGGTCCATACTCATAGCAACTGGAGCCGGTGCCCCCAGAGTGGCGGGCGCCACGCCCGGGCTGTCAGGGGATTCTGCGAGCTGGGCCTCGGTCGCTGGTTGCTCTGCAAACAGTCGCAGTCCGACACCCAATCCGGCCACCAATGCCAGGACCACCAGCACGACCAGCCAGCGGCCCGAGAAACCTGCACTGTCGACACCTGGTGGAATATCCTCTTGCACTCTCCCTGTCCTTTCTACGGCTTTGCGCTAAGCGTGAGGTGGTGCCAGCTTGGCACCGCCGCCATCCGAGCCAAAGGTGCCCCTCGCCGGCAGTGAAGACTGGGGGCTCACGGCTCACCCCTACAGGAGCTCCTCGAGTACGTCCCTGAGCTGCTGCTCAGATACGGGACCCACAAACCTCGTGGCGATTTCACCCTCGGCGTTGATGACGAATGTCTCTGGCACCCTGTAAACGCGATATGAGCCTGAGATCCTGCCATAGGAGTCAGGACCGTTCGGGTAGCTGATCTCGAACTCGTCAATGAACGCCAAAGCATTGGCACGGGCATCCTTGATGTTTACGCCAACAACCGAGACCCCAGCGGTCTGGTACTCCCGCCAGATCTGCTCCAAGGCAGGAGCTTCCTCCCGACACGGGATACACCAGCTAGCCCAGAAATTGACCACGACCACCCGCCCACTCAAGTCCAGCAGCGATACCTCGCCGCCATCGAAGAGGGACAAAACAAAACCGGGCGCCGGTCCTCCCTCAAGGGAACGCTGCGAGAACAGCCCGTAGGCTACTAGCAGCAACACGGCGGTCGCTACCGCCACCGTGATCAGGCAACTGGCCTTGTTCTTCGACGGCGAGGACGCTCTAAGATCTTTCGCTGGCACTTCTTCCACGGCAGCCACCGGTCAGCCCTTTTCAGTCGCAGCACGAGCAGCAACGTGCAAGACAGATCTGCGACCCACAGCGCGGTCCCCTGACACTCCAAACGAGCGCTCCAGTCGCGGGTAGACCAACCAGACCACAGCAAACCCAAACAGGACTCCCGTACCGATGCGCATCCAGGAGTTGAACGACCCGACCGCATTCCCAACGTAAAAGTGAGAGGGCATCCAACTCCCAGTAAGGCGGGCCAGCCAGGCATTCGTGTACCGGAACCCGCGCCCCATCCCGGCCAGGTCGCTGATGGAATGAGTCAGCCCATCCAGTGCCATGGGCAGTACCAGCAACCCAAACACCCGCCAGTCGAGCGGACGCAAGCGGTGGCGCAACAGCGCAAAAAGCAACCCTCCCAGAAAGATGCCAATCGACATACTGACCATTCGATCCGACCAAGCCACCTTGTAGCCCAGCTCTGGCAGACCGACAAAGCTTCTCAGACCGGACCAGGTGTCTGCATCCGGGGCGAAGGGTAAGAGCTCCGTGTAGGCGTATGTTGGCTTCTGTCCGAAGAGGAAGAACGACCGGTTGGCCAGCTGGTGACACAGGAAGGAATACCCGAAGTAAATCGCCTGTGCCGGTCGAGTGGCACCGTATTTCATCAGAACAGGGGCCAGCCACGGCACTCCGGCCACGAGCGCCGACGCCACATTGGCCAGGGCGAGCCAGTGACGCACAATCCCTGGAAGGCCCTCCCATTTCTGGTACGCAACACTGCGCCCTTGCACTTTGGTTCCCGCTTCTGGCTGCATCGGAACGCACTCCTCAATCCAAGAGCCGATCTGTCCGGGCCCTGACCCCGTGGTCAGACCACTCCCCGCGTGCCACACGCTGGTACTGTCACCGGTTGCCGGGCGAATACACCACCGACCGACGTTCCCGTGAGACGAAAGCGCCTCTGCTCGGCAGCAGCAAGTGGACCGGTTCTCCCGTTCCCAGCGATCGCGGCTCTCCTCTGCTGCCGCAGCAAGTGCACCCGGACAGTATACCAGGCCGCACAGGGAGATGCCAGGGCCAAACTGCGCACTGGCATCCCCGCCGAATGGCGGGGCCTGGTTTGTGCTCGACACGCACGACGGTGCGCTCTGTGGCCTTGTTGTGCGTCGAGTGTACCATCAGCTGCGCTCAGAGCGCATCGCCCGGTTCACTTGTGTCCACCAGACACACATCCGCTTGCTGCGACAGTCTATCAGAAGGAGGCAAGGTCTCAAGACCCCGACGATGTCCCGCACAGCGGCAACGATATGGCCGCGTCGTCAGTCATCAACCAACGGGGATTCCAGTGGCGAGCCAGCGTGCCATTGGAGAGCGTCAGATGGCACGCTGCGGGTCCCTTGCGCAGCCCAGCCCTGGGCCAGCCCCAGGATGACACTCCATCTCCCTGGGCAGTCAGTCCCAGCGCGGAACAAACGCCCCCGGCTGTCCGTCAGGTAAGTAGTGCAAGAACTGCGGAAGGAACGAGTGCTTCCCACACCAGCTTGAGGAGGCGACCATGTGCGAGTATACTGTCGGGAGAAAGCCGTTCCATGGGTCACCCAACGCCACGCGACATCGGGTTCGCCGGCTGATGCTTGTCGTACTCGTGGCCAGCCAGCTGCTTAGCTGTCGAAGGGCCGTAGCGCCTACCGTTCGGCCCAGCGTCACTCCTGAGCGCGGCTTGGAGTTCGTTCGGTCGGCTGGCCCCGTCTCAGCAACAGGAGGTGAAGGGGGCATGCGCTTTGCACTCAGTGAAGGATCGGAGATGCCAGACATGCCGGAGCCCGCAGCGTCGGCCGATACGCAGCCGCTCTCCCCAAGTCAGGCGCAGGCCGTGCTGGACAGATTGCCGCCAATCGAAGGCGTAGGTGACGATCGACAGGAGTTTCGGCTACCAGAGGAGACAGTGCCCGCTCCTCGCCCCGGCGAGACGATCGAACAGCCCTTCCCCCCACAAGAAGCTTTGGAGCCCGGTGAGCAACCCCCAGTCGGTCCATTGAAGGTACTCCGCTATAGCCCCGAGGGCGCTGTAGACATCGTTCCCTTCGTCAGCCTCACGTTCGATCAGCCAATGGTGCCACTCACAGCTCACGCCGACCTGGCTGCAGAGGAGGTGCCGGTAGAGCTGGACCCCCTCCCCAGGGGCTCGTGGCGCTGGATTGGCACCAAGACCTTGGTCTATGAACCACTGATCCGATTCCCCAAGGCCACCAGGTACAATGTGAGGATCCCCTCTGGCACGACTTCCGCCACCGGGGGCCAGCTGCCCCAGGAGCTGGCATGGACCTTTGTCACGCCGCCACCCAAGATGGTGTCAGCGCACCCCACCAATGGCCCCCACGTCCGAGACCCGCTGATCTTTGTTGCATTCGACCAAGACATCGACCCGGCCGCCGTTCTGCAGACGATCCAGCTCAGGGCCGGTCGTGAGAACTTCGCGGTGGTCATGGCGAGTTCAGAGGAGGTCGAGGAGCATCCCACAATTGCGCGTATGGCAAAGAATGCCGGAGAGCAGCGCTGGCTGGCCTTTCGTTCCACTGAATTGCTGCCCTATGACACCATAGTCACAGTGGACATCGGCCCCGGGACCCCATCGGCCGAAGGGCCGCTCACCACCGAAGCTGTCCAGAGCTTTACCTTCGCTACCTTCGGGCCACTGACAGTGGTGGACACCCGCTGCGGGTGGGGCGATCAGTGCCAACCGATGACGCCCTGGCGCATCGAGTTCAGCAACCCACTGGACGAGGACGCCTTCGACGAGTCCCTGGTGCAGATTGAGCCTCAGCTACCTGCAGGGAAGCTGTCGATCTTTGGCGACACCCTGCACATCGAGGGACGCTCGCAGGGACGCACAACGTACAAGGTGACTCTGAGAGCTGCAATTAGCGATCAGTTCGGGCAAGCGCTGGGCCAGGACCAGACGGTCACATTCAACGTTGGAACTGCTGAGCCGGTGATGTTCGTCCCCGGCGAGAGGTTTGTGGTTGTGGATCCGGCCAGCAAGCCGACCTACTCGGTCTTTACCATCAACTATGGGGCGGTCAAGGCGCAGGCCTATGCTGTGGAGCCGGACGACTGGC
>JBFEPU010000139.1:0-7314 GCA_041549915.1 Anaerolineae bacterium
AAAGCGCCGCTCGCGCTGGGACTATCCTCGATGTAATCGTAGCTGCTGGAGCAGATTCGAGCCCCGGCGAGGCACTTGAGGGGACGTCAGCGGGACTGACGTCCCCTTGTTGTGCGTCGTGGGCAGTCCATCTCCCGGGCGGCGATGCAGTCGCTTGATCGCGCGCATCAGCGCGGACTGACCAATGCTGCCAGCCGGCCTGGTCGGTAGTCCAAGATGCTCGTGAAGCTGCGTGGACTGCCAGCACCCAAAGCCGTTGCCTCGGCGCTGCCATCAGCACCGTGAGCCGAAGCCCCACCCCACTCGGATCGCCCGTACTCCCTGCAGGGAGATGGTGCGTCGTGCCAGATGTGAGGTGACCCCCCGCCAAGTGCAGGTCTGAGGCCTGGCCGGCAGTACCCTGTGCAGGGCCTCTCCTATTCCTCGTGCCCGTGGACCCCGACTGCACCCGGGATGGGCAGCTTGTCAGGATTCGGGACGCCCTTGTCGTTTACCTCCACCGCCTCGCTCAATACCTCCCACTCCCCGTCGCCATTCACATTGTGACATGAGAAGCAGTTGCCTCCGTAGTGGAGCTTGAAGTACTGGCTGCTCATGTGCGCCGGATGGACGATGTCGCGCAGTGCAAGTGGGGCAGTGACCCCCATGCCCTCACGCGATCCCTCGCCGGGGGCATGGCACTGGAGACAGGTTGTCACGCTCACCTGCTCGGTGGGTGCAAGCGAGGTGCCGTCCATTGCGACATTGGGATGCTCTTTCCCCCGCACCTCGGCGCGTTCATGCGCCTCGTAGGCAAGCGTGTAAGCGCCCGTATTCTCATCCGCGAGCACGTGACAGGCCGGGCAACCTCTGTTGATGGCCTCCAGCTGCGGCCATGGTACGCCGTCGGCCAGGGCCCCCGCTTTCGCCAGGGCTTCGGATTGCTCAACTGTCAGGCCGACCCCAGGTGGGCCCTCTGGTCCCTGTGGGCCTGGTGGTCCCTGCGGTCCTGCTGGTCCTGCAGGCCCTGCTGGGCCCTGCTGTGGTGAGCAAGATGCTGCCAGCAGGGACAGCACCAGCACCAGCACTGGAATCCGCATTGAATGTCGAGTTACTGGATACATCTGCGCTACCTCCTCAAGAGTAATCTGGCTTTGCCAGGATTCGGGGTGTCTCACGCACTGTTCTGCCGAAGCTTCACCTCCTTCATGGGTTACAACTGCCTCTGGCGCCAGGCAGGCGAGATTGCCTGCAGGATCCATACCAGTTCATGTGTCGCCTACTGCTGTTTCCAGACAGATGGTTGAAGATGGTCAAACGGATGCAGCATGGGTGTATGAGACCGTCCATCTTTGCGCATGCACTTGAGGTCGCCGAGCGCAGGCGGTTGGAGGCTAGACTGCGCTCACTACCTGTTCTTGTCCTCCGTCGGTGCCAGATTCTGGTGGCCAGTACGCGAGGTCCACGCGCGAGAAAGACTGCGGAACTGGTAAGCTACCATGACCAGAATGTACGCAACCTCGTCGCTGCATTCCATGCCCCTGGATTGGGCTTTTTGCGACGGCCATCATGCCGGCGGCGTCGTATCCGCGCCGTGGTCGATGACCAAGCCAAGGAGAAGTGGCGGGACCTGGTGCGTCGGGGCAGACGTGCCTATCATTGGCTTGGTACCAGATGCCCACTATCTCCTCAACCTCCATCGCGAATACGTCAGCACGTGTGGGCGTTGGCTCAGGAGCCGCGGTGGCCGAAGGTGCCGAGGGCCCGGCCCAGGCTGCCACAACACCCGGCATCAGCAATACACTGAGTAGTGTGAGCAGCGCCAATGATATGCTGTTGATTCGTGTACCTCCTGCTGTTGCACAGCACACCCTGTCGCTGGCGACATTGTCGTGCGGGGTGTGCTACGAAGGTGATTGTGTCTCAGTGACGACATCGCAGGGCAAACGCAGAGCCCGTCCACTTGCTTGCAGAGCAGGAGCGGCTCAGAGTGCCGGGTTGGCCCCTCCATGGTGACCATGTCCAGTTGTAGAATTGCCCCAGTGTACAAGAGAATGCGGCTACTGTCTGTAGGGATAGTTTGACTGTTGATGTCGTAAAGTCCCTACAAGCCAGGTTCCCAGTCCCCGCGGCTCAAGAGCCCAGCGACACGGCCTCCTGCACGCGTGATTGCCCCCCTCTGCCCACCGTGGCTGCCGTGTGCCTGGCCCTACAGCGTAGCAATCGCTGGCGACCATGTGTAGTTGTGCGGGCCGGTGATCGGGGGCAGCCCGGGAGGACAGGACAGCGGTCTCCCTCGGTACTGGGCACGCAATCACTGAAGGCACTGAAGCGGCTGAGGGGCGCAAACGGATTCGGTGTGCTCGTCCCAATTCGCAGCGTTCCATGCTTGGGGCTCGTCGCAGGGGGAGCTGCGGTGTCTCACTCGCCCCTGGCGCAAGACACTCATGCCCCAGCCCTTCTCCCGACGAGTGAGAAGGGGCGTATTTGTGGGCTGTCTGGCGGTGGTCTGCCATTGTTCGCCAGGACTCAAACAGTGTTTCGCCCTGGAGGCACCCAGAGTTCGGGGTTCACAGCGGTTTCAGTGCCCTGTGTCAGGTCACGGATTTGAGAGAGTATGCTATAATGGGGTATCGGGGTGGAGCTGAAAGCGGGTATTCGCTGACGGCACGCGCTGGCGCGGCGGACGGGTTGTGCGTGGTCGGCCATCGCCTACCGCTGGTGACCCGCTAGCGTCTGGTGTGATGCAGCAGGCCCTGGGCCTGAAGCGCGTTGGCGCCTTGTTCCGGCGAAACAGACAGGTCGGCGGACTGGTTTTGCTGTCACTATGAATAGGCTTGTCGCTTGTAGGACGGCGATGCAAAAGGAGGCAAGGTGAGCAGGATAATGTACTGCGGTCTGCTGTCGTTGGCGCTGCTATCGTTGCTCTCGGCCAATCTCCTCTCGCAGTGCCAGCGCGGGGGAAGGGTGCGGTTGGAGCTGGTTTCGCGCGTGCCAACGGAGGGCGCTGCCCTCGCAGTGGCCCTGGACACAAGCACACAGAACGTCTATGTCGGCGCTGGCTCGGCGGTCACGGAGTTCCTCCAGGAGACGCCGGGATTCCTGGAGCCCTCGCCAGACGGTAGCGTGGATCTGCCGGCGCAGCCGGTTGCTCTGCACGCTGCAGACTCGCGCGTCTATGCATGCAGTGAAGACGGTGTATATATCGTCGATGCCGGGCAGCGTCGTGTCATCGGCTCCAGCACCGGCTTTGCTGCGTACGGGCTGCGCGTGGACGAAAACCAGATCTACGTCGCCGCTGACGACGCCGCCAGCAACGAGTGTGGGCTCTTGGTCCTTGACCACTCGCTGTCCAGGCTGGGCAAGCTGGTTGACCAATGCGAGAGTGGCGTTGTGGAGGGATTCAGCGTGAGCTCGGCTGACTTGACCTTCCGCTCCCCACACACCCATCTCGTTGGCACGATAGTCGGTGGCTTTACCGGCATTCCGCAGGGTTTCTTTACCGTGGCGGATGTGTCCGATTCCAGCGCACCAACGCGCCTGGGCTCCCTCTTGCTGCAACACCCTGCCAACGCCGTGGAGGTTGTGGGAGACCTTGCCTATGTCGCTGGCAAGCTTCTGTGGATCGTCGACGTATCCAACCCGGTCGAGCCGGCTGTGGTGGGCTATCTGGCTGCGGGCACCGAACTGACCGCGCTGGCGGTCTCGCCACCGTACGTCTACGCCACAGGTGCCGATGGCAAAGTGCGAGCCTATGACACCAGCGTCTCAGCCCGGCCGGCTCTGGCAGCCACGTTTGACACAGGGTTCGCTGCCCACGACCTCTGTGTACAGGAGCCCTACCTGTTCGTGGCGAATGGCGAAGGTGGGCTGGCCGTGCTGCGCATCACGACCTAGCACACATGACCACCGGCTGGCGCACGGTGGCAGGCACGCGGCCCCGGCGCCTGTAGCAGCCTGCGTGGATGGGGTCAGCCTCGGCCCGCACTCCGAAGCGCCTCTTACTGAGGAAACTCTCACGGTCCAGCTGCCCAGTGTTGCTTCCTGTCTGCCAAGTGGCTAGAGGAGTTGCGGAAGCAATTCTCCCCTGGAGCGTGAGGTAGAACAGCACTCCGACTGCACGATGTGAACCGCTGGGCTCCCGCCAGGGTGTGCTATAATGCAGGGGCAACCGGGTGAGGCCGAACAGGGCGCTGGCGGCACGCGCTGGCGCAGCGAATGTGCTGCTGATGTTGCACAACGTGGGGAGGACAGAAGTGTCTCGATACAATTGCAGGCAGACGATCAAGAGGAGGGAGTTTCTGCGAATCGCCGCGGCCCTGGGAGGCCTGGCAGCTACTGCAACACTGCTGCAGGCCTGCGGGCACCCGGAAGAGCCCACGCAGGTTCGCCCCACGGCCACTACCACTGCAATGCCCACCGTGGCACGCACGCCAAAACCGGTCAAGGAGGCAGAGATGGTACAGGTGGCTTTCGTCAAGACACGCGATCGGGCCGAGGGGGTGGAGCGGGTACTGCAACTGTTCGGCGTGAACCCTGTCAAGAACAAGCGCGTTGTGCTCAAGCCCAACTTCAACAGCGCCGACCCTGCCCCGGCGTCCACGCACCCCGACACGCTGCACGCCCTGGTAGAGCAGCTGTGGGACATGGGCGCACGCAGTATCGTGGTCGGAGATCGCAGCGGCATGGCCGTGACCAGCCGTGTCATGGAGGAGTTGGGAGTGCCGCAGATGGCACAAGAACTGGGCTTTGAGACCATTGCCTTCGAGGACATGGGCAAGGAGGACTGGGTGCACGTTGAGCCCGCCGACAGCCACTGGGAGGAGGGCTTTTTCGTCGCCCGACCGTGTCTCGAGGCGGATTCGCTGGTGCAGACCTGTTGCCTGAAGCCGCACCGGTTTGGCGGGCACTTTACCATGTCGCTGAAGAACTCGGTGGGCATGGTGGCTGCTGAAGTCGCAGGGCGGATGCATGACTATATGGGGGAGCTGCACTCGTCACCACACCAGCGGCGCATGATCGCAGAGATCAACACCGCTTATGCGCCGGCACTGGTGGTGCTGGACGGCGTGGAGGCCTTTATCAGCGCCGGGCCGGACCGGGGTACGCACGCCTGGGGCGAGGTGGTCGTGGCAGGGACCGATCGGGTGGCGATCGATGCCGTCGGACTGGCGATTCTCCGACACCTGGGTTATACCGGCGTGGCATCGCGGGGTGGCATCTTCGAGCAGCAGCAGATTGCGCGTGCGGTGGAGCTCGGCCTGGGTGTGGACGTGCCGGAGAAGATCGAGCTGGTGACCGATGATGCTGACAGTGAGGCCTATGCTGCGCTGATTCGGCCGATACTGCTGCGGGGATAACAGGTCACGGCTGGGCAGCGAAGCACCCGCGGTGTGCAAAGAGCAGGGAGGCGAAGAAGCTTGACTGACATATGGTGGTCGACACCCCTCTACGAGTTCCTGCGACGGTGCGACTTATGCGGTCTGGACAAGCATGTTCTGGACTGTGGTGCAGGAGGCAAGGAGCCGCCGCTGTGGCTGTTTTCTCAAAACGGATACGCGACCTGCGGCATTGACATCCAGTGGGAGGCAGTGGCGAAGGCGAAGCAGTTCTGCCAGGAACGTGAATTGACGCTGAACATCTTCCTCGGCGACATGCGCCACATTCCCTTTGCCGACGCGTGCTTCCAGTTTGTCTACGCCTTCAATGCTATCTTCTTCATGACCAAAACGGACATTGCCGTCGCCATGGCTGAGATCGAAAGGGTGCTCAAGCCGGGTGGCCTGTGTTACGTGAACTTTATGTCGGTGGATGACCCAGATAGGCGTCCGTTCGGTGAGGACGCCTACGCCAGGCGTCTGCTGGGCAGCGAGGTGTTCGCGCAGCACCAGGATCACGAGGCGGATGGCTACTTCGCAAGCTTTCAGATCCGGCGCAAGGAGAAACGGATCGAGGAGAAGCTGGTCGGGGAGCACTGGCTGAAGCAGGCGTACATCGAGTACATTGCTCAGAAGGCATAAGCTACTCGATGTACTGGGCATTCCGGCAGGCCATCTGCTCGACCTTGTCGCGCAAGCAGGCTTGTCCATTGTCTGGCTGGCCGACTTCATGGACACGCTGGGAGTAGAGAGGGCACACGTCGTGGGCCCCGCCCATGGGCGGGGCCATCGCCCTGCGATTTGCGCTGGATTCTCCAACACGGCTGGATCGGCTGGTATCAGTGTGTGCTGCGGGTCTGACCACTCAGATACCTGGTTTCGGTGGCCCTGTCCTGTGTGTGGTTCGGCCTGTTTCCGGCGCGAGCCGCCAGCCTGCGCCTAGCGCGCCTTGCGGTGTACGACATTACCAACATTGACCCGACCATGGGGGAGTACCTGATGCAGGTATTGGCGCGACGTGGGCGGCGCAGCGTGCGGGCCTCCTGGGTCGCCACCGTGGGGCAGCGATGCCCTTGACTAGGAAACAGCTGCCACGCATCACGACTCCGACGCTGGTCATCTGGGGCGCAGAGGACAGATTCTTCAACGTGAGCGTCGGCAGAGCGGCATCTGAGCACATTCCAGGCGCGCAGCTGCACGTGATACCGCGGGCCAGACACGTGCCATTCTTTGACCAGCGCGCCGAGTTCAACGCTGTCCTGATTCGATTTCTGAGGGGAGACTAGACCGATGACGACCAGGCAAGGGGTTTTGTGGGACATGGACGGTGTGCTGGTTGATACCGGTGAGTGTCACTTCTGGTCGTGGTCGGAGACTCTCCAAAAGTATGGCGTTCCCTATAGCCGTGAGCTGTTCCAGGCCACCTTCGGTATGAACAACGAGCGGACCTTGACCACGCTGCTGGGATACCAGCCTGAGCCCGAGTGGGTGGCTGAGGTGGGAGGGCGCAAGGAGAAGCTGTTCCGCAGGGCAGTGCGCGGGCGGGCTCGGGTGCTGCCTGGGGTGCTGGACTGGTTGGAGCGCCTGCGCGATGGCGGTTTCTGCCAGGCCATTGCCTCGTCCGCGCCACGGGCAAACATAGACGCGCTGGTGGATGGGTTGGGTCTGCGTGAGCGATTCGAAGCCATTGTCTCCGGCGCTGATCTGCCGGGCAAGCCTGACCCCACCCTGTTCCTGCGAGTGGCACAAGCCATCGATGTGTCTCCCGATCGATGTGTGGTGGTCGAGGACGCCGTGGCCGGCGTCGAGGCGGCAAGCCGGGCGGGCATGAAGTGCATCGCAGTCACAACGACCAATGCAGCGCAGGCCCTGCAAGCCGCAGACATCGTCGTCGACCGCTTGGATGCCCTGCCGGCGGATGCTTTCGATCGCCTGCTGTCCGGGGCTGGGGCGCCCT
>JBFEPU010000140.1:0-7301 GCA_041549915.1 Anaerolineae bacterium
GAAAAGCGCTGCGCAGCCATCGACAAGGTGATGCTGGTGCTGGTAGAGGTCAACAGCGGACGAGAGGCGAGCAAGACCGGTGTGCTGCCCGAGGAGGTGGACGAGATGGTGCGTAGAGTCACCGAGCTGCCGCACGTCCGCATCCAGGGCCTGATGACGATGGGGCCTCGCTTTGGCGATCCGGAAGACGCGCGGCCCTATTTCCGAGCCACGCGGGAAGCGTTCCTGCGGCTCGCAGCAGCGGAGATCCCCAACGTGGAGATGCGCTACCTTTCCATGGGCATGAGCAACAGCTACCGGGTGGCTATCGAAGAGGGCGCCAACATGGTGCGCATCGGCACCCTGCTTTTTGGGGAACGCTCAGACTAGTGGCGTCAGAAACCAGGTATCTCCCTGATACCTGGTTTCTTCTCACCGTCGCATGAGAAACCCGGTATCTCTCAGATACCGGGTTTCTTCTTCGTACTAGTCCGGATACTGCTGGAACAACTGGCCCCAGGGGCTGGTGCGCAGCCATTCCTCGGTGACCCTGCGGCCCTTTAGCGGGTACCAGAAGTGGTCATGGTAATACTCGCTGGCAAAGATGAAGATGTTGACGATGGGCGTACGGAAGAGCAGCCTCTGGAACACCTTCAACGGCGTGCGCCACAGCAACATGCCAACACCGGTGCCCAGGTTGGCTCCCACTGTAAAGCCCCACCGCTCCTGGGCAACCTCAGGCATGCCTACGACCTCGATCTGCCGCGGGTTGCCCTGGCCCAGGCCGAGCTCGGTGGCATGGGCGATGTACCGTATCTTCAGCGGCTCAAAGCCCATCATGGCTGCGGACACGGCGTCGATGGCTACCTGATCGGTGGAGGCGAGGATGACGTCCTTCTGGTGAGGGATCATCGTCCGCGGCCCAGCGCCGCTGCCAGCCGTCGTACCATCCATGGTGGCAAAGATGCCAGTGTGAATCTCCTTCTGGATCTGCAGCAGATCCACCAGGGTGTCGTGGATCCAGGTGTGCGTATAGTGGCGGTTGACGTTCAGCAGCCCACCAAAGGCGTTCTTCATCGCGCCCGTTGTGACGGTGTACGTGTGCGCCTTGACCGTTGGCAGGTGGACAATATTCTTGCCCACGAAAAAGTCGGGAATGTAGATGCCGTGCGGGTAGATCCTGTCCAGCACAAGCATCTTGGCCTTGGGTTGGTACTCGATCCAGGTCATGTCATCCGGCTCAAAGTTGTACAGCTTGGGGATGCCGTGCTTCTCCAGGACCGGCCCGAACTTGTTGTAGCGGTCACCCAGATCCGCGATGGTGACCACCGTCTTGTTGTGCACATCCACCAGGTCAGAAAAGCCGGCATTCTGCAGCGCGAGGATCGTGCCTTCCAATTGCCAGGGGGTCGTATTGGCGCTTGGGTAGAGCAGATGCCAGCTGATGTTGTCCTTGAGAATCGTTGTCGCCGATGGATCCAGCGCTTCCTTCATGTCCGCCAGTTCGCACAGGCGTTGGTAGTCATCCAACACTGCTTGCGGCCAGGTGCGCAGTACGGCCACCTTCGATTTCGCCATGGTTCCTCCGAATAGGCTAAAGACCGAACTCGGCCACCAGGAAGGTGTGATCGGATGGCCGTTCCGCTCGCCGTGCCTGGACATCAATCCAGGCCCGCGTGGACCGGGCGGCCAGGGGCTCTGTGGCCCAGATGTGATCTACGCGCCAGCCCACGTTGCGCTCCACGACGTCGCGCACGCGATAGT
This sequence comes from Anaerolineae bacterium, assembly GCA_041549915.1. Taxonomy (GTDB): domain Bacteria; phylum Chloroflexota; class Anaerolineae; order UBA2200; family UBA2200; genus JBFEPU01. The sequence continues at coordinate 1,744 of JBFEPU010000140.1, forward strand.
CCCAGTACGTATAGTGCCCCGGCTCCGGGCAATGCTTGCGGAACACATCCACAAAGCCCCACTCTTTGACCTGCTGCAGAGCTGCCCGTGCCTGGGGATGGAAATCGACATGCTTCTTCAGCCGCTTGGGATCGTACACGTCAATGTCCTCGGGGGCCACATTGAGATCGCCCACCCACAGGAGCGGCTCCTGTGGCGAGTAGTGGCGATCGAACCAATGGCCCAACCGTGACAGCCACTGCAACTTGTACTGAAAATGCGGCGAGTCCGCAGATCTGCCCTGCGGCACATACGTGTTCACCACGGGGATGCCTCGGAAGACAGCACGCATCAACCGTGGCTCATCAGGCTCGCCGCCATCATCCAACCCAAAAGTGACATCGGCGGCCGCTTCCCTGCTGACCATGGCGACCCCCGCGTGCGCCTTTTGCCCGCGGAAGACAACGTGATAGCCCTTGCCCATAAAGGCGTCCAGAGGAAAGTCGCGATCCTGCACCTTGGTCTCCTGCAAACACAGGACGTCCGGCGCTTCGCTGTCCAACCAGCTGAGGACCTGCTCCAGTCTGGTGCGGATGGAATTGGCGTTAAAAGTCGCAACCTTCATTGTTTCGTCTGACATCCAGCAATCCCCCGCGCAACCGTCTGCTCACCTGTCGCGAGGATACAGCGCCCACATCCTGGCCCGCTCATGCTCCTGTCCACGAAGGAACGCGACATCCACTGCTACCACAGGGCGAACCTCGCAACAGCACTCGCAGTATAACATCGCTTGGTCCAGAATCCAAGCAATCGCAACCAAGGGACGGGTGGACGCGCGGCCTGCGTCAGGCTAGGGGCAACCGCCAGTGTAGCCCCGGTGCTACCCCTCACCCCAACCCTCTCCCCACGCACACCAAGCCTGTACAGTGCGAATGGAATGCCGAGGGGAGAGGGAGAATGAACCGCCATGCCCCAAAGCTGACGCGCACCCGTGGGCGCGTCTATTCTTTGACAAGCCTGTTTCCGTGACATATAATGTGAAACGTGCCGAACGCTCGGGTAGGTGGGCACAAGAGCGACATCCCCTGTACACACGATGCGGCCGACGGCTACGTAGGGTTTGATTCTGGAGAAGCGAAGGGTCACGTACAGATGCCATCCAGAAAGGGCCGAAAAAAGCAGCAGCGCCTTCCGTTCACCCTCGACAAAGACCTGCAGAAGGAAATCCTGGCTGTGCTGCTCATAGCCATGGGTGGGGTGACCGTCCTGGCGTTGCTTTCCATCACCAAGGGCGCTGTGAGTGAAGCCTGGATTCTGTTCTTGCGGCGCATCTTTGGCTGGGGTGTCTATGTCGTCGCGGTGGCTCTGATCGGCGGCGGCCTCTCCCTGTTGTGGGAAGACCTCCAAAAGCGTTTCCCCATCGGTTCGCGCAGTATGCTCGGGCTGGAGGTGCTCTTTGTTTCCTTACTGGGTCTGTCTCATCTGCTGGCAGCTCCAGAGGATGCCTTCAAGTTGGCTGAGCGGGGCGGGGGCGGTGGATACGTCGGCTGGGCCATCACCTACTTCCTCATCACCGCTGTGGGGCGCGGTGTTTCTTTCCTGCTGCTCTTGCTGGCAGCTGGCGGTGGTCTCGTTCTCGCCCTGAGCGTGGAGTGGGATCAACTGAGCACTGTGTTGGGCAAGGCAAGAGCCCGCCTGGTAGATCTATCCTCACCGCCGGAGCCAGACGAGGCGCCAGCCGTCGTCGCAAAGGCGAGGAAACGCCGGCCCAGCAAGGCTGCAGCGCCAGAACCTCAGCAAGAGGCGCCGGTTACAGTCAAGCGCCCGCCCCGGGGGCGACGCCTCAAGCGCCTGGATCGGGGGCTGCCTCCCCTCGATCTGCTCAACGGCGGCGACGATGAATCCTACGGCGACGCCGACGTTCGCTACAAGAAGCAGGTGATTGAGGAAACGCTGCGCAGCTTTGGCGTGCCAGTTGAGGTGGTGGAGATCAGCCAGGGGCCAACCATCACTCAGTTCGGCGTGGAACCGGGGTTCATCGAGTACAGCGGATCCAATGGCAGCGTCAGGCGGCGAAAGATCAGGGTCAACAAGATCCTCGCCCTGCAGAATGACCTCGCCCTGGCGCTGGCAGCAGCGCCCATTCGCATCCAAGCACCTGTGCCCGGGCGGTCCGTTGTCGGTATTGAGGTTCCCAACACCGAAGTCTCCCTGGTTGGCTTGCGCGGAGTGATCGAGTCCTCGGCCTTCCGCGACATTCGCTCCACGTTGCGGGTTGCACTGGGCCGGAACGTGGCCGGCCACCCGGTCGCCGCCGACCTGGCGCTTATGCCGCACCTGCTCATTGCTGGGGCGACTGGCTCCGGCAAATCGGTGTGCATCAATTCGCTGACCGCCTGCCTGCTCTTTAGCAATTCTCCGGATGATCTGCGCCTGCTCATGATTGACCCCAAGATGGTGGAACTGACCATCTTTGACGGCATCCCTCACCTCCTAGCCCCGGTGGTGATCAGCACGGAGGAGGCGGTTCGTGCTCTGAGATGGGTTACCTTGGAGATGGACGAGCGCTACAGGCTGTTCTCGCACACGGAGACGCGCAACATCGACACGTACAACGAACGGATGGCCTCACAGGGCAAGGAAGCACTGCCCCACATTGTCGTGCTCATTGACGAACTGGCTGACCTGATGATGGTGGCGCCGGACGAGGTTGAACGCCACATCTGTCGCATTGCACAGCTGGCGCGGGCGACGGGCATTCACCTGGTGATCGCCACGCAGCGGCCATCCGTGGATGTGGTCACAGGCTCGATCAAAGCCAACTTCCCCGCACGGATCAGCTTTGCCGTGACTTCGCAGGTGGATTCGCGGGTGATCCTGGACAGCGCAGGTGCGGAGAAGCTCTTGGGACGGGGGGACATGCTGTACATGGCCTCCGACTCTAGCAGGCTGGTCCGGCTGCAGGGCTGCTTCGTCTCGGATGAAGAGCTGGGGCGGCTGGTGGATTTCTGGCGCGACAAAATCGACTGGATGGAGGCGCAGCCAGAGCCCTCGTTCCCGTGGGACGAGATCACGCCTGCTCAAGAGGAAAAGGACGAGCTGTTGGTGCAAGCAATCGAGATGGCGCGCGGGCGGAGAAGTATCTCTGCCTCGTTCCTGCAGCGGCGCCTGCACATCGGTTACCCTCGTGCTGCACGCCTGATTGACCAGATGGAGGACCAAGGAGTTGTCGGCCCGCCGGAAAGCGCAGGGCGTTCAAGAGAGGTGCTGATCGATGAATACGACCTGCAGGAGGACGATGACAACGCTCATCCGGAATAACCCATCACGGACAGAATGGATGGGAGGAGCAGAGTGATCTACATCGGCACAAGCGGATTCAGCTACAAGGATTGGGTAGGCCCCTACTATCCCGCAGAGCTGCCCAAAAACCGGTGGTTGGCTTTCTACGCAGGTGAATTCCAGACCACGGAGATCAACTTCACTTATTACCGATTGCCTGACCCGCGCACTCTGGCAGCGATGGCGGCCAAGACACCGCAGGGCTTTTTGTTCACCGTAAAGGCCAGCAAGGAGCTGACGCACGAGCGCGAGGATAACGTCGCCGCCTTTGACCAGTTCGTGCAAGCCCTCGGGCCTTTGATCGAGACGAACAAGTTCGGCTGCGTCCTGGCCCAGTTTCCCTACTCCTTCCACGCTACCGCAGAGAACCGCGACTATCTCCAGGCCTTTCGCGAGCGGATGACCAATCTGCCGGTGGTGGTAGAGTTTCGCAATTCGCGTTGGCTGTCGCCCGAGACTTTTGCCCTCCTGCAGGAAAACGACCTGGGCTTTTGCTGTGTTGACCAGCCGCGCCTGAAAGGTCTGATCCCTCCCATTGCCAAGGCGACGAGCCGAGTTGCCTATGTGCGTTTCCACGGCCGCAACGCCAAAAAGTGGTGGCGTCATGACAAAGCCTGGGAGCGATACGACTATAGCTACGCAAAGGAAGAACTGGAAGAGTGGGTTCCCAAGATCAAGGATCTGGATGCAGAAGCGGAGAAAACGTTCTTATTCGCCAACAACCACTGGCAAGGACAGGCCGTAGACACGGCGCGCCAGTTGCGACTGCTATTGCTGTGAAGCCTGTGATCCTCCCGTTGGTGGTCCTACCTCCTCTGGGATCAGCAATTGGGGCCCGGGTCGATTTGCTCATTTGATCTGAGCACACTGTGTTGTGCTATAATGCCTTGTCGTAGCTAGAGGGGACTTGAGGCAACGCTGACTCAAGTCAGGAGGTGTGTGGATATGTCTGGACACTCAAAGTGGTCAACCATCAAGCGAAAAAAGGGTGTCGCTGATGCCAGGCGAGGGCAGATGTTCACCAAGCTGGCTCGCGAGATCCAGATTGCCGCCCGCGATTCTGGCGGCGATCCGGCGATGAACTTTCGTCTGCGCCTGGCGATAGATCGCGCGAGACAGTCGAACATGCCCAACGACAACATCGAGCGCGCCGTTCTGCGCGGGACCGGTGAGCTAAAGGGCGAAGCGATCGAGGAGATCAACTACGAAGGCTACGGTCCTCGAGGCACGGCCGTGATCGTCGATGTTCTCACAGACAATCGCAATCGGACGGTCTCCGACGTGCGCAGGGTTTTCGCCCGACACGGCGGCAACCTGGGGGAGACCGGCTGTGTGGCCTGGCTGTTCGAGCGCAAGGGCTATATCAGCATTGTACCCCAGGATGGTGAAGCCGAAGAAGTGGCGCTGATGGCCATTGACGCCGGCGCCGAAGACGTCAAGTTGGATGAAGACCTTGTAGAGGTATTTACCAGACTGGAGGATCTGCAGAAGGTCAAACAAGCTCTGACAGAGGCTGAGGTCCCGATCGACAGCGCTGAACTCTCGTGGATCCCCAAGTCCATGGTCCTGCTGGACGAGAAAGCGACCCTGCAGAACATGCGGCTCATCGACGAGCTAGAGGAACTGGATGACGTTCGTCAAGTCTACTCCAACCTCGAGATCAGCGATGAGGCCATGGCTGAGTACGAGACAGCATAGTCACTGTGCCGCACACTGAAATGGATAGAGCAACGCTGGTACTGGGCATTGACCCTGGCACAGCGATTACGGGCTACGGCATCGTGCGTTGTGAACGCCAGGCGCTGGAGCACGTGACGTACGGTGTGATCACCACCTCAGCCGATTGGCCACTGCCACTTCGCTTGCAGCATCTCTACAGAGAGCTGCGGACGCTCATCGGCAAGCACAATCCCACAGAGGCCGCCGTGGAACAGCTTTTCTTCGCCCGGAATGTGCGCACGGCCCTTTCCGTGGGCCACGCGAGGGGCGTGATCCTTCTTGCTGTGGCCGATGCCGGCCTCTCAAGCCACACGTACACCCCCTTGCAGGTGAAGAAGGCCATCACAGGGTACGGTCGTGCTACCAAGGAACAAATGCAGCAGATGGTACGTCTCTTGCTTAGGCTGGAATCGCCCCCTCAGCCCGATGACGCTGCAGACGCACTGGCAGTAGCCATTTGCCATGCCCATTCGGCTTCCTTGGCAGCGCGCCTTTCCAATGGCGAGCGAGTTGCAGGC
>JBFEPU010000141.1:0-7285 GCA_041549915.1 Anaerolineae bacterium
AGAATACCTATGGCACCGGCTGCTTCATGCTGCTCAACACCGGCACCAAGCCCGTTCCCAGCAAGAGTGGCCTGTTGACCACGCTGGGCTACAAGTTTGGCGCCGCACCGGCGGTGTACTGCCTGGAGGGCTCCATCGCCATAACCGGTGCTCTGGTGCAGTGGCTGCGCGACAACCTCAAACTCTTCGAGAAATCCTCGGAGGTTGAGGCTCTGGCCAACACCGTAGAGGACAATGGCGGCATCTACTTCGTGCCGGCGTTCTCTGGCCTGTTCGCGCCGTACTGGAAGAGCGACGCCCGCGGCGCGATCGTCGGCATGACCCGCTACGTCAACAAGGGCCACATCGCACGCGCGGCGCTGGAGGCGACTGCCTACCAAACCCGCGAGGTGCTGGATGCCATGAACAAGGACTCTGGCGTCCCGCTGGCCGCTCTGAAAGTGGATGGCGGAATGGTCTTTAACGAGACCTTGATGCAGTTCCAGAGCGACATCCTGGGCGTGCCGGTTATCCGCCCGACGGTTGCCGAGACCACGGCGCTGGGCGCGGCCTATGCCGCCGGTCTGGCTGTTGGCTTCTGGAAGAACACCGACGAGCTCCGCGAGAACTGGGGCGTGGACAAGACCTGGAAGCCCAAGATGGATGCCGCGACGCGCAAGAAGCTGCACGACGGCTGGCTCAAGGCCGTTACGCGCACCTTCGACTGGGTGTAACAGGCTTCAGCTGAGCGACACTCGCTCGGCTTCCCCAAGCCCTGAAGACGGCAAGGGGACGTTCATGGTCGAACGGCTCTGACCGTCAACTGCGTGAGGCGGAAAGGGAAGACCTCCGCTAGGGGGTCTTCCCTTTTCAGTGGGGCTTTTGCTCGAAGGTCGAAAGGGGAATGAACTATGGCTCAGAAGAACTACGATGTCGTTGTCATCGGCGCGGGCGTGGTGGGCAGCGTGGTGGCCCGCTTCCTCTCGCGCTATAAGCTGGATATCCTGGTGATCGAGAAAGAAGCGGATGTCTGCATGGGAGCCTCCGCGGCCAATACGGCCATCGTGCATGCCGGCTACGACCCCGTACCGGGCAGCCTCAAGGCCGTGATGAACGTGGCTGGCAATGCGATGTGGGACACGCTCGCAGGCGAGCTGAACTTCCCATTTGAGCGTAGAGGCGACTATGTGGTGGCCATTGGCGAGGAGGAGCTACCTGCGTTGGATGTCCTCTGGGAACGAGGGGTGAAAAACGGCGTTCCCGGCATGCTGATGCTGTCCGGTGCTGAAGTGCGCCGTCGCGAGCCCAATATCAATCCCGAGGTCAGCGGCGCACTCTGGGCTTCGACCGGCGGCATCTGCGATCCATTTGCCGTGGTGGTCGCCGCCGCCGAAAACGCGGTGATGAATGGCGTCACACTGATGCTGGACACAGCCTTCGAGGACTTTGTGATGGAAGGCACTCGCATTGTGGGAGTCAAGACAAACCGGGGCACCTTTGGCTGCCGTTGGCTGATCAATAGCGCTGGCTTGTACTCGGACATAGTGATGCACAAGGTTGGCATCCGACCCGAGTTCAAGATCACGCCGCGCAAAGGTGAGTATTACGTATTTGACCGCGCCGAGATTACCATCAACCAGGTCTTGTTCCCGGTGCCTAGCCCGGTTTCCAAGGGCATTCTGGTCACCACCACAGTCCACGGCAACACGATCATCGGGCCCAACGCCCAGGAAATTGAGGACAAAGAAGACCGCTCCGTGACGCAGGCTGGCCTGGATGAAGTTTGGGACGGGGCCCAGAAGCTGGTGCCTAAGCTGGACCTGAGGCATGTGATCGCTGTCTTTGCCGGGCTGCGCCCAGGGGGCAACGCGCCGTGCGAGACCCCCGGTGTCGACTATGGCAAGGACTATATCATTGAGATCCCAGACAAGGTGCAAGGCTTTGTCAACCTGGGCGGCATTGAGTCGCCTGGGCTGACATCCGCTCCCGCCATCGCCAAGCGGGTGATTGATCTGCTGCAGGATGCTGGCGAGAAGCTGGAGGAGAAGGCAGATTGGGATCCGATTCGAACAGCACGGCCTCGCTTCCGAGATATGGCACCAGAGGAACAGAAGATCTTGATTCGAAACGACCCCCGCTACGGGCGCATCGTCTGTCGCTGTGAGTATGTGACAGAAGGCGAGATTGTGGCCGAGATAGACGCGCCCATTCCGGCGCGTACCTACGATGCCATCAAGCGACGGACGTGGCTTGGCACTGGACGTTGCCAAGGTGGGTTCGACACCCCGCGCGTGGTTGAAATCCTGGCCCGCGAGCTGGGCGTCTCCATGCTGGACGTAACCAAGAAGGGTTCCGCCGCAACGATGCTCGCTCGACGCACCAAGGATGTGGAGGGATAGAGATGCCGAAGGATATCTATGACGTGGTCGTCATCGGCAGCGGTCCGGCAGGTCTGGCGGCCGCCATTGAGGCCAGGAAGACCGGCGCCGAAGACGTGTTGATCATTGAGCGCGACAAAGAGCTGGGAGGCATCCTCTTGCAGTGCATCCACAACGGGTTCGGAGTGGAAATCCTGAAGGAAGACCTCACTGGTCCTACCTATGCCCAGCGCTACATAGACGAGATTGAGCAGTTGGGTGTGGAGCTCCTTCTTGATGCTTTCGTGCTCGACCTCTCGCCCTCCCGACACATCTATGCCATCAGCCAGTGGTCGGGGTTCGCGGAGTTGGATGCCAGGGCTGTGGTGTTGAGCATGGGCGCTCGAGAGCGAACTCGAGCCCAAATTCGCCTGCGCGGAACACGTCCGGCTGGGGTGTACACCGCGGGGACGGCGCAGCGCTTTACCAATGTCGAGGGCTACCTCCCAGGGAAGCGGTTCGTGATCCTGGGCTCGGGGGACATTGGCATGATCATGGCTCGCCGCTTGACCTTTGAAGGAGCCAAGGTGGAGCGTGTGCTGGAGATCATGCCCTTCCTGACGGGGCTGACCCGCAACTATGTGCAATGTCTGCTCGACTTTGATATCCCTCTGCAACTGCGCCACACCGTCAAGCGTATCCTGGGCAACCAGCGCGTCGAGGCGGTGGAAGCTGTCCAGGTTGATGAGAAGTGGCAGCCAATCAAAGGGACGGAAGAAGTCATCCCCTGTGACACTCTGCTGCTGTCGGTGGGCCTGATCCCTGAGAACGAGGTCAGCAAGAAAGCCAGCGTTGTGCTCGATCCGGTGACCGGCGGCCCGTTCGTAGATGAGGGCATGCAGACCAACGTGCCGGGCATTTTCGCTGCTGGCAACGTAGTCCACATCTACGACCTGGTGGACTGGGTAACCGAGGCTGGCATCGTCGCCGGACGCGCCGCAGCCAAGTTCGCCATCGCCGAGCGCAAACGCGCTGCTCGCCAGGTCCAGTTGAAGGCGGGCGAGAACGTTCGCTACGTCGTACCGCACGTGATGGACAAAGAGGCCTTGGCGGAAGAAGATCAGAAGCTGCGGATGCGTGTGGTCAATCCCATAGAGCAGAAGGTGTGGGTTCAGGTCATGGATGGCGAGGACCTGGTGGCGCGCAAAGGGCAACGCTACGCCCGCCCGGGTGAGATGGTCACTGTAAAGATACCGCAGAATGCCTATGACGCGGTGCAAAAAGCGGATGCGCTGACCGTGAACGTGGTTCCGCGCTGAGGGAGAGTCAACAATGGCAGAAGAAACAACCAAGATCATCTGCATCACCTGCCCTATGGGTTGCACGCTGGAAGTGACACATGATGGAGATACGATTACCAAGGTAGATGGCGAAGAGTGCAAGAGGGGGAAGGAGTATGCCCAGGCCGAGCTCACCGACCCGCGACGTATGGTGACGAGCACTGCAAAGGTCAAGGGCGGCCTGCATCCGCTGGTGCCCGTGTACACAGCTGCTCCCATCCCCAAGCCACTGATTTTCGAGCTGCTGGCCACACTCCGCAAAGTGGAGCTCCAGGCCCCCGTGAAAGAGGGGCAAGTGGTATTGGAGAACGCCCTGGACACAGGCATCGACATACTGGCCAGTCGCAACATGCCAGCTGCCTAGTCGGACACTCTGGGGGCCCGGACCAACGGCAGACCGGGCCCTCAGAGGCTGTTACTGAGGTGGAGTTATGGCCAAGCGCAGCAAGAACAAGGCGAAGGAAGCCGGGTCTGGCCAGGAGGAGCAGCCTCGGGCCTTCAGCTGGATACCGCTGTGGGGTTGGGCGCTGCTCTTTCTGGTACCGCTAATCTTCAGCGAGTACATGTTCTACAGGGTCGGCAGGGGGATGAGCATGATCGTGTTCCCGATCGCCTGGTTTGCCTTCTGGGTCACGATGATGCATCGCGGCGGCTGGCCGATTTTCAGGAAGCGCAAGGACAATTGATCCAGCAGATGTCTCCCGTTGGGCTTTGACGGGGCAGGGTGAGCACGTGGTTGGGGGCAGAGCATGAAGCGACGTCCGGGTCAGATCAGGGCAGAGACGGAGCAAGACTCTGCCGCAGAGGATGTAGCGTCGCAGCAGAAGGCAGACGCGAACGACACAGCCCAAGACGAGGACAAGCCGACCCCGTCGCTGGATATGTTGGTCCGCGAAGCGGAAGTCATCGCACGCAACCTGAAAGAGAGTGGAACGCGCCGCTAGCGCCCGCTGCGTCCAGGTCTGCGAACACTCGGCTCCCCAAGCCCTGTTGTTGCTTTCAGCCCATTACCGCGGGCGAGGATTGCATGTGGAAGAATGCGGGAAGTGATCCGCCGCTTGGCGGGTAGCACCGAGCGAAAGAGGGCCCAGTTCCGGGAAGACTATGCTGCTTTTGCTGCGCGCCACGGTCTCTCGGACTGGGAGGGCTGGTTTCATCCCTACCCCGACGAGGCGCACCGAGCGGTAGTGCGGAACATCAAGGCGGACGACATCGTCCTTGACATTGGCGCGGGAGACTTGCGGCTGGCGCTACAGATGGCAGGGCGGGCTAGGCGAGTCTATGCTGTGGAGGTCAACCCGCTGCTGGTGGCGGCGTCGCTTGAGGAGATAGGGCTTGACCTGCCGCGCAACCTGCATGTGATCTGCGCCAATGCGCTGGACGTGACCGTTCCCCCTAACGTTACGGTAGCAGTGCTCCTGATGCGGCACTGTCAGCATTTCGCGGACTATTTCGATCGACTGCAGGCTGCAGGCTGCCAGCGCTTGATCACCAACGCTCGCTGGAAGACCCACGTGGAGGCAAGTGACCTTACCGCTCGGCGAATTCCCTATGATCAGGTGCAAGAAGGTTGGTACGCATGTCGCTGTGGAGCGGTAGGCTATGTGGGGCGGGGGGAGCGCTCGGAGGCCCCATCGGGAGAGGTCTTGAGTTGTCCGTCCTGTCGGGCGTGACCCCGTATCTCTGAGGAGGTCGTATGCAACTTGAGGGAAAGCGCGTTGCTGTGTTGGTAGGCCCTGGCTACGAGGATCTGGAGTTCTGGGTGCCCCTGATGCGCATGCAAGAGGAGGGCGCAGACGTGACCGTGGTGGGCATCCATGCCGGCGATACGTACCTGAGCAAGTCTGGCGGGCTAGAAGCAAAGGCAGAAGTTGGCGCCGACGACGTGAGCGCAGATGATTTCGATGCAGTGCTGGTACCCGGAGGATGGGCTCCCGACAAGCTGCGCCGCTATGAGGGCGTAACTTCGCTGGTACGCGGAGTGTATGAGCGGGGCAAGACTGTTGGTAGCATCTGTCACGCTGGGCTGGTGCTCATCTCGGCGGGCATTGTGAGCGGACACCGCGCGACTGGCTCACTGGGGATCAAGGATGATCTGATCAACGCTGGAGCAACGTGGGTCGATGAGCCCGCGTTTCGTGATGGCAAGATTGTCTGGGGTCGCGTGGTGGCTGACATCCCTGCTTACGTCCGACAGCTCATGGCTGCCCTCAGTGCGCCGCTGCGCTAGCCAGGCCTAGCTGTTGTTCGTCTTGTCGGGGCGCAGCAACTCATCCAGGTGGAGGTCATATTGGTCGGCATCGTAGTCGTGGCACACGGGGAGGCACTGGCCAAAGGCGTTGTCGAAGTGGCCAGCCAGATGACTACGGGCACGGACTTGCCTATCGCCGCGGCCGGGGGCCTTGAAGACGGCAGTCTGGGAACCAGCTTGGAGAGGATCCAACAGGCATTGGATGCGGTGTACAGCGAGGATGGCGTGTTGGTTCTGATGGACCTGGGCAGCGCCGTGATGACCACCGAGATGCTGCTGGAAATGCTACTCCCAGAGCAGCGAGCGCGGGTCCGGATGAGCAATGCTCCCCTGGTGGAGGGTGCCATCGCGGCAGCAGTGGCTGCCGCCCAAGGGCAGAATCTGGATGAAGTTCAGCGGGCCGCCGAAACGGCCATGGATTGGCCCAAGATTCCCGAGGAGGCAGCCCCCACGTGGGACGCAGAGGTCTCTGCTGCAGCGACAGGGCCTGTTGAGAGCGTCGATCTGGTCATACCCAATCCGGTGGGGCTGCACGCACGCCCTGCTGTTCTCTTTGTTCAGAAGGCGTCCCAATTCGATTCGCAGATCACTGTACGGAATGTGACGCAGAACCGTCGTCCCGTCGACGCCAAGAGCATGATGCAGGTCGCCAGTCAGGGCACTGCCCGGCAGGGAGAAGTGATTCGCATCGTGGCCCAAGGTGACGATGCCGGGCAGGCCCTCGCGGCTCTGCGGGTGCTTGTGGAGGCTGGCTTTGGTGAAATGGAGGTCACCGAAGCGGTTCCAGCCTCCGCTGCCCCTGCTGCGCAGCCAACCGTCACATTGAAGGTGCCAGAGGGCCCTCCCCCACCGCGCTTGCAGGGCATTGCTGTTTCAGAAGGCTATGTTGTCGGGGATGCTTTCGTGCACCGTAAGCTCGGCCGCCTTGTGGTCGAGCGAGGCTACGCCGAAGATGCGGGCGCAGAACAGAAGCGCTTCCAGAAGGCACTCGATGTCGCCTTTCGGCAGCTCGAAGAGATACAGAAACGGGTGGCTGCTGATTCTGATGCACAGACCGCCCGCATCTTTGAGTTTCACCGGATGATGTTGCGGGACGCGGATCTGGTGCATGCGGTGGAGGATCGCATTCTCAACGGGCGCCGCACAGCCGAGGCTGCTGTCGATGAGGTGATTGGCGAGTGGGTGGATCGCTTCGAGAGACTGGACGACGGCGTGATGCGGGTTCGGGCTGCCGACGTGCGGGATGTGGGTGATCGTTTGCTTTCCTCGCTGCTGGGTCGCGGAGAATCCGACTTGAGCCAGCTTCTCGAGCCCGTGATTGTGGTGGCGGACGATCTCGTCCCTTCAGAGACGGCGAT
>JBFEPU010000142.1:0-7275 GCA_041549915.1 Anaerolineae bacterium
ACCACCTGGCTCAGGAATGCCTCGAACCAACGCCCACATTCCCACTTCGGCTGGGGCGCGGCTGTCATCGATGAATGTGCCGCTGTCAATAGACACGGGTGTTCCAGCAACAACCCACTGCATGGGCTCGATGCTTTCAACCAATCCCTCCAACTCCGACATGAGCCCCATGCCGGGGTGCGTGACAATAATCCGTTGCGCCAGGACCGCTTCATCCGGTTGGAGCACGCCCTGAACTTCAGCAACTGCGCCCACCGCAGGAGTTCCTTCGATCACAGTGCCTGGACTGATCCTTACCAGGTTGCCCTCGACCACCCAGGCGTTCTCAGCCAGACTTTCAATCGTACCTTCAAACTCAACTTCCGCGTAGGCGCTAGGTACGCTGACCTTGATGTTCCTGGCCAGCACTGTGTCCTGAAACAACTGCATACCCTTGACCTCAGCCAGGGCTTCAAGCTGAGGTTGCCCCTCGATGGAGGTCCTGTCGGTGATCAGCACCATGCGGCTGTCTACCAGCCAGTAGCGGGGATCAAGCTCGGCAATGATACCCTTGAACTCAATAGGATAACCCGACTCATCTCCAGGCGGCTGCGCAGAGTCGGCGGCCCAGAGCACCTCGAGAGCCTTCCACTGCCTGGGTGGGGGAAGGATGTAGACAGACTGCGCATGCAATTGCCCTTCGTCATCCGCCTTTGCTGTCGCCAGGGCATACAGGCCGACCCTCGCGTCGCCAGCGACTCGGGAAGCAGGCTCCACCAGGAGCGCATGATCGCCGATTTGCAGCTGTGCAGGCGCGATCTCCCTGATCCAGCCCGCGATCTTCACCACCGGGCGGCGCATAACGGTGACACTGTCCTGCAGGCTCCCGACCCTAACGGCTTCCGACGTGCTGTCGGCGCTTACCGGACCCTGTGTGGGTAGACCCCCCAGCGCGGCAAGCACCACAAGCGCCAGCGACAAAATCATCATCGACAAGTAGCGCCCCAACCTGCTCGGACTCATAGCTTCTCTCCTCACGATAGATCGATGATTCCTGACCGGCAAAAGCCTTCGTGGCCAATGTTGGAAGCCCGCCCGGGACTGATTCCGACCCCCGGCCAAGCCCAGCCACGTCCCCTACCAACCGCCCCGAGGGTTGCGGCGGCCTGATTCAAGCTGTCGTTGGTGTGACAGTGCCCATTACCGGTGACTGCACCACGATGCGCCGCGCCAGCACAGCGCCATCTGGCAAGAGCAGCCCCTGGACTTCCGCGACCGCTCCGACAGTCGCCGTGCCCTCAACTGCGGTTTCGGCATCAATACGCACCGTGACACCTTCCACGATCCATTCGCCATCACCCACGCTCTGGATCACACCCTCGAATTGTACTTCCTCCGTGGGCAATCTAACAACGATGCGCACAGCGATCAGAGAGCCATCGCTCTGACGCATCGCTTTGACTTCGGCAAGCAGACCCTTTTGTGGGGTCCCCTCGATAACGGTCTGTTCAGTGATCAGCAGGCTGTGCCCGCCCACAATCCACTGTGCCGAGCCGAAACTCTCGATCAAGCCCTGGAACTCGAACGGCTGCTCAGGTGTCTCGGCTGCACGCTCGATGATGATCGCGACACCCAGCAATGTGCCATCTTGCTGCCGAGCAGCGATCACCCTGGCCACAGCACCCACTGCAGCTGGCGCTGCCTGTTCATCGATCACCGTATTCTCATCTATTGTGACGACTTGGCCTCCAATCGTCCACGCTTCCGCGGTCATGGTCTCTATCATGCCGCTGAACCGTACCTTGACATCGCGCGGAGGAGGTGGCGTCGGCGGAATCTCTGTCGGCGTGGCAGACGGAGTGGCAGTACTGGTGGCTGTTGGACTCGGAGTTGGGGTCACCGCAGCAGGCTGAGCTGGCCGCGTTGCGGAGGGTATCTCCGTAGCACGCAGCGTCACGGTCGGTGTGACTGTGGCCGTCTTTGTCGGCTCTGCCATCGAAGGAGAAGCGGTTGGCTGCGGCGCAGCGATCTCGGACTCGGCGGATATCCGCATGGCCAACAGCGTGCCATCGCCAACCGAACGCACATGTACACGAACAAAGGCATCGACGGCCACGTCGCCCTCAACAACCGTTTCCTCAGATGTTCGAATCGCCACACCGCCAACGGTCCACTGCATGCCATCCATTTGCTCAATCCGACCTCGGAAGGACAGCTCGGCTATCCGTCCCCCGTCGGAGATAGCCTGTGCCTCCTCTCGGCGACGTTCATCGATCTTGCCGACAAGCTGTGCCTTGATCTGGCGGTCAAACGTAAGCAAGAGTTGTACTTCCTCACTGGCGCGCTTCACAGGGTACAAAGCATCGCCAGGAAGGCTCCTTGCCGAAGCGGCGACCGTTCCTGCGGTCAACACAGAAACCAGCAACACTGTGGCCAACGCGGTCGTCGCCATGCTTCTGCGCATCAGCGACTGCAGGTTCATCCACCACGGGATACGGGTTGGCCGAGTCTGGTCCTCATGCGTGCGACGCAGAACGGCTGCATGCCGCAGAAGGCGCTGCCTGCCAGCCGGCAGCGCCACGGGAGACGGCGGCTGGTCCTGTCGCAGCGCCTCCACGCGCGAAGCCATGCGCAGCAAAGGCTCCAGCTCCTCTGCGAGAGCCGGATGCTGGGCAACACAGGCCTCCAGAGACTGTCCTCTATTCATCTTCGTGAGGCATTCGTCCAGCACAGCCTCAAAGTCTCTGAACGCTTGCCTGGAGACCGAGTCCTCGTTCACAGAACTTCCTCACCGATGAAACGACGCAAGGCAGCCAGTCCCCTGAACTGCAAAGACTTGACCGCGCCTTCCGACTTGCCTATCACCGCAGCCACCTCGGAATTGCTCATCCCCTCGATGAACTTCAGAGTGATCACCAGACCCTGCGCATCCGTGAGCTGGCTAATAGACCTCCGCAGCTGCTCACTCGTCAGCGCGCGCTCAGCGGCCTCCGCGGGATGCTCCCGGGAGACAACGGGCACATCATCCAGAGGTACGTTTTTGTCAAGCTGACCAGTACGAAAATAGTCCACAACTAGGTTATGTGCAATGCGATAGAGCCATCCCGAGAACGAACTCCTCCATGCCTTGGAGGAGCGGATAGCCTCAAGCATGCGCACAAATACAGCGGCCGTCAGATCCTCGGCTAGGTGCGCGTTGCCCAACCGGTGATAGATGTAGTTGTAAATGCGTACCGAGTAACGATCGTAGATCTCGCCAATGGCTGCCGGATCGTACTCTCGGGCCCTTTCTAGCAGTGCCGATTCCTCATTCGGCTGCATTCGAGGGCTGCTCTCCTCTCTTGAAGACGTCCCAAGACAAACGAAGGATACGGTGTGCGCTGAAGAACATAACGTCTCACGGCCAGGACATTCGGTCTAATATACTGCCAAGTGTCTAATAGGGTCAAGTGAGCTGAACGAGATGACCGCAGAAGGGGTGCATTGCATGTGCGTTGCCCCACCCCGCCCCCTCGGACAAGAGGACCCGATCGGGCGCAGCCTAGGGCGCGAGGCCGCAGACAAACGCCAGGGCAATCTCTGCACAGGTAACCATGTCCGCTATCGCAATGTGCTCCTCTCTGGTGTGCGGCTTGCGCATGCCGGTGCTAAGATTCACTACCTGCAGCCCAAGCGCATTGTAGATATTGGCGTCACTGCCGCCACCGCTCGGCACCAGTACCGGCTCCACTCCCACAGCGCGACAGGAGCTCATTAGCGTGCTGACGACCGGATCGGACTCGGTCAGAGTGTACCCGTCATAGGCGCGCACCACCTCTACATCCACAGTACCACCGTAGCTGCCAGCAGCGTCCTCAAGGGCTTGCACCATTCTCACGGTCTGGCTCTCGAGCTTGGACGGGTCGCGGCTGCGAGCCTCGCCCATCAACTCTACACGATCCGGAACGACATTCCTCGCGGTGCCTCCCCGTATCAGGCCAATGTTGGCCGTGGTCTCCGCGTCAATGCGCCCGATGGGCATATCGACCAGAGCGTGAGCCGCAATGACAACCGCATTGATGCCCTGCTCAGGCTCTCCCCCGGAGTGAGCCGCCTTGCCATGTATGACCGCCGTAACGGTATTGTGGGAGGGAGCAGAGACGATGATTGTGCCAGGGGCATCGCCACCATCAAAGGAGACGCCCAGCTTGGCCTGCAGGCGAGCCGTATCGAGACCTTTCGCCCCTGCGAGCCCCATTTCCTCTTGAACTGTGATCACCACCTCCAACGGTGGATGACGCAACCCATGCTCCAGGATCGCCTGCAGCAGCTCGAGGATCACAGCTATACCCGATTTGTCATCCGCTCCAAGTATGGTAGTGCCATCACTGTAAACGATCCCTTCCTTCACCACAGGTTGAATACCTATTCCTGGCGCCACGGTGTCCATGTGCGCGGCCAGCAGTATGGGAGCACCCTCGCCCGGCAACTTGGCTAGGACGTTCTTCATAGCGTCCGTTTCAACGCTCAACCCAAGATCGAGCAGGCGTTTCTGCAAATCCCCGACGATGGTTGCCTCCTCGCCAGAGGGGCTGTCGATCCGCACCAGATCCAGGAATGTGTTCAACAGCCGTTCTTCGTTGATCATCTACACCTCCAGTCCTACGTCACAATGAATCGTCCAGCCGATGGGAAACGGAACTGCCCCGGGCGAACAGGTGGCATCGAGGCCAGCAGAGCAACGGCCGGGGGGCGAAGGCTCTGGTGCGCATCGTTGCTGGTGTCGGCGGTGACTTGGTACTTTGGCGAGCTTGTTCTATAATCTCACCACAGCCAACCCGGAGAGGTCGCATAGTCCGGTCTAGTGCGCGCGACTCGAAATCGCGTGGGCAGCAATGCCCCGTGGGTTCGAATCCCACCCTCTCCGCTCAGATGATCGAGCGCCCCTGTCACCGAGGGGCGCTTCGCGTGCAGGCAACCAAACCCAAGCCGCCGGATGGGCTTGTGCAGGCGGTGGTGCATCGCGGTCCGCCCGTCCCGGCAGCGACTGTGAGATCGCGACACAGAGAAGTTGTCCCGGCCTCACAAGGCCCTCCCACCAGCACAGACTGCATCCGCTCTTGTGGGTTTTGGCTGGGCCCAGCAGGCTGCGGTTCGGTCGTCGTGTGTTCGCACACATTGCCGGACGCTTGGTGGCTGCGCCCGACTACACGTCCGAACTACCCCGCGTCGTGACTTTCAGCATCCAGCTAGCGCCTGAGGGTAGCCACCAGACGTCGAGGACTCAGCAGCAAGTCCAATGCGTCCTGGACGCTTCTCGCCACGACGTCCGCGGCAGTCAGAGTTGCCACTGCCAGCCCCTCACTCTCCAGGACAGCGATTCCCAGCGCGGCGGCTTCTAGCAACTGCCGGTCATTGGCCCCGTTGCCGATGGCAACCACCTTTTCTCGTCCCAGGAGTTCAACGACCTTGCGTTTCCGACGCGATTCATCCCCTGGCTCCACCCGCGTTAGGGTCACCCCGAGACGAGAGGCGGTTTGCGCGGCCAGCCCACGAGTGTCGGCGGAAAGCAGATGTACGCTCAGCTGGCCCGACAGCTTCTCCAGGCGCTCCGCGACACCAGGCAGCACCTCACCATCCACGGCAATCGTGCCGTTCAGATCCAGTACCAAGTGCTTGAGCGCCAGCAAGCCCAGGCCAGGCACATTCACTTCGATCACCGTGCGGTCTCCTTCTGCGAAGAACAAGGCCCAGAATCGTGCTCTGTACACCCACACCAAAGTGGCTGCCAACTCGATGCGTCGTCACCCTGGCGAAGATGCCAGTCACCACTATCTCCAGCCGACTGCACAGCCACGGCAGATCATCAAGCGGAGCCTTGGCAGCGCTAGCGGCAACCATGGCAGTGATGATGCTACGTGCAGAGATTGGGTTCGCTGTTGTCCCCATGTTGACCAGGCACGTACCGTGCCCTGTCCGCCGGCTTTGGAGACACGGCACATGCCACATATCAGTGCCACGTTCGTCTCCTGATCATGGCGCACGCGCCATGGACTACCTTGATGTTATGCTCCTGGCAGAATTCTATCGCACGTTGTGACTCCGAACCTGGCTGCATCCAAACCCGAGCCAATCCGAGTTCGGCACACTGTTCCACCACCTGCTCCGTGACGTGAGGTGGCACGACGGTATCCACTACGGCGGGCTTCTCGGGCAGGTCAGCAAGATTGCAGTACAACTCCTGGCCGTCAATCTCGCCACCTCGCACATTGATGCCATACACCTTATAGCCCGCGTCGCGCAGTTCACGAAAGATCTGATTCCCGAACTTTGAGGTATCCGTGGAGACTCCCACTATCGCCCACACGCGTTGGTTGATAAACTCCTGAATCACATCTTCCATCTTACATTCTCCATCCAGCCGGGCCAATCCTCCCGGTAGGCGCTCATACGATGACAGCGTACGGTTTCAGACACCTCAGAGGGCAGGGTTGATGCCCCAGCCAACGTCAGCGGTCCAGTAATCATGGCGAGATTCGGGAGATGAGCCCTGCGGCCCATACTTCTGGAAGGTCCAACAGATTGACCAGGCGCTGTAATCTCAAGCTGGGCTCGCTCCAAATGAAAGAGGAACACTACAAGGAACGAGGGCCCAGCAACCCAGCCGCACTCGCCAGATCCTGCATCTCAGATGTAATAGCCTCCTGCGTGGCCACCTGCAGTGGAACCCGCAATTCCTCAATCAGTCGCGTTGCGTTCTGCGCCGCTCCGTCCAAGAGTCTGTAACGTGCCGTATGCTCCGCTGCAGCCGACTCCAGCATGATGGCGTACAGCGATGCGCAGAGCCACAGTTCGACCGCCTGCAGGTACAGGCAACGGGCATCGGTCTCGATCACCGGAGGCCATGCTTGCTCATCAAGGGGGGCGACTGGCAAGCAAAGCGGCAAAAGCCGCACCTTGCACGGTTCATACATCGCTAGCCCGCGATACGCGTTGTACACGACCTCCAGTGCATCGAGCTCCTGGTGTTTATGTTGCCCCAACCATCCAGAAGCCAGTTCGCAGGCAAGCTGGTAGCGAGGCAGAGCACGCAGCGACAGGCGGCTAGACCACACCAGGTCGCGACCACGCAGTTGCAGGGCCCGCAGTGCCCGCGTTCCCAAAGACATCAGTGCCACATTAGTGCCATCGGCACCGTATCCCTGCAACACCTGCTCCGCATAGGCAGCAAGCACATCATTGAAAGCCCCACACAGGCCGCGCTCACTCCCAATGACCAGAAGAGCGCGGCGACCGTTCTCGGGGCAAGCCTCGCTC
>JBFEPU010000143.1:0-7275 GCA_041549915.1 Anaerolineae bacterium
GTCAGGGCTCGGCTGCTGGTCAGTCACTCTGTCCTCCTCTAGCATACCGGGGGCACAATGAGGGCTGTGAGTACACAGCCTGTGGCGTGATGATACCACAGATTTGACCAGAACTCAGTACCTCAGGACGCAAGCCAGCAGGCGCTGGGCACCTGCGAGGGTGAAAGAACACTCACCGAGGCCCCTGGCCCTGCCAAGAGGTGAAGCCTGCCAGGCAGGCGTACGTCCAGCCAACGTGTCTCCGGAGAAACTCGCTCTGTCTGTAGGCGCTGTATGCCCGGCCACTTCCCGCCGGCGCTTCTGTGATTGGGCGCGGTTCAGATGCTTGCCTCACGATACTTGACACAAGGTGTCTGCGAACACAGCGGGCTCTTTCACCCTCTGCATGAGCCCTGTCCCTGGCGCTGCTTGCAGTACGTGTTGACCACGTACTCGAATACCTTGGCGTTGCGGACAGCAAAGGCGATCTCCTCGGCCACCGAAACCAGGAGCAGACACTCCTCATCGGCAAGAGACCTCCGCCCTCCTTACTCAGCACCTCCAAGACGCCCATCGGCTCGAGAAATACCCAGTCACAGTTGGCACCGGGCGGTGCATGAGGTCGGTTGCCTGGATGAACGACGCGCTCGACCTTGAGCTGGCGATCTATGTGGTCATATCAATGGCGTGGGCGGCTTCCGTCTCGGGCAGCGGCTTGCAGCGGCCGTACAGCTCGGTAATCTTGCGCAGGCGCTCCTTGATCTGGGGTGTCAGTGCGTCCGGCAAGAAGCGCCAGCCCCAGTTGCCGCCCAACCTGCTGGGGTAGTTCATTCGGGCTTCTGGTCCCAGGCTAAGCACTTCCTGCAGGGGCACAATGGCCGTGTCTGCAACAGAAGCGAACAGCCACCGGATAAAGTCCCACGATATGTCCTGACCATCTGCGCCAAAGTAGGCCAACACCGCCTCGCGCTCCTTCTCCGTGGCGGTGTCAAGCCAGCCGATGCTGGTGTCGTTGTCATGCGTGCCGGTATACACCACACAGTTGCGGATGTAGTTGTGGGGCAGAAAGGGATCGTCGGCATCACTGGCAAAGCCAAACTGCAAGATGCGCATTCCAGGGAACTCGAACCTGTCGCGGAGTTGCACAACCTCGGGAGTGATTACGCCAAGGTCCTCGGCGATGATCGGCAGCTGGCCGAGTGCCCTCCCGACGGCAGCAAAGAGGTCTGCACCGGGTCCTTTCACCCAGCGGCCTTTCACCGCCGTCTCCTCGGTGGCAGGCACTTCCCAGTATCCCTCAAAACCGCGAAAATGGTCCAGCCGCACAATATCCACCAGTTCGAAGATAGACCGAAATCGCTCGATCCACCACCCATAACCTGCCTCTGCGACGCGGTCCCAGCGATACAACGGATTGCCCCACAGTTGCCCGGTTTCACTGAAATAGTCCGGTGGCACGCCGGCGACGACAGTGGGATTGCCATCTTCGTCCAGGTAGAAGAGATCTGGGTTTGCCCACACATCGGCACTGTCGTGAGCCACAAAGATGGGAATGTCGCCTATGATGCGGATGGCACGTTTGGCAGCGTGTTCCCTCAGTGCTGCCCACTGGCGGTAGAATTGATACTGAAGGTACTTGTGACGCGCGATCTCATCTGTGAGAGCTGCTGTCCAAGCGCCAATCGCATCCGGCTGCCTGGCGGCAATCTGCCTGTCCCAAGTCGTCCAGGCTGCGCCCCCATGGTGCTCCTTGCAGGCCATGAACAGGGCATAGTCATCTAGCCACGCGCTCTTGCTCTGACAAAAGGCCCCGAACTCGTCTCTTTCTGCTGTATTGCGCCGGCGCCAGAAGTTCTCGAAGGCGATGCGAAGCAGGTGTGTCTTGTACTCGATGACTGGGCCATAGTCGACCGTCTCTGCGGGAAAGTGGGGCACATTCTCCACGTCACCAGTTGAGAGGTGGCCTTGCTCGACAAGGAGATCCGGGCTGAGGAGAAGGGGGTTGCCAGCAAATGTTGAGAAGCTTTGATACGGAGAATCGCCGTAGCCTGTGGGTCCTAGCGGCAGTACCTGCCAGATGCTTTGTCCAGTCTCGTGCAAAAAGTCAGTGAAGCGAGCCGCTTCAGGGCCAATGTCGCCAATGCCATATCGGCCGGGCAGGGACGTGGGATGCAGCAGGATGCCACCGGCTCTGGGAAATCTCATCGCATGCCTCCGTTGGGATTGCGCGGATTATAGCATCGCCGTGCAGCCTGCCAAAGCCCAGGAGGTTCACTATGGCACGCGGCACGGCTGGCTGAGGGCGTCGGGGGCTGCCAAAGACCCATTCGACTGCTCCCCGCACCGGACCACAACACTCTGCCTACCGTGGCAGGAATCCCTCGGGAACTGGCAGGTGCACTGATGGTCGCCATTGAGTGCTTGCTGGGGCCTTCAGCTGCCACGGAGGTACATCCCAGATTGTGACCCGGAAGTTGTCATAAAAGGCTGTTGCAGGAGCATACGCAGAGGCCAGATTGATCAGGCCGAAGTAGCCATCGGCGAGGAAGGAGTCATCTGTGACTGTGGCCAAGTATACCTCATTGACGTACAGATCGATTCTCGCTCCATCGCGCACAATTGATATGTGGTTTTCAGTTGGTCCGGAGTTGATGACATCCGACCAGGTCCAGTCCACCAGCAGGTACCACCATGGATCTTGGTAGAGGAACAGCGCGAACTGCTGACCGTCTGCGTACACCCAGAACGAGTAGAAATGGTCGAGGTTCGCGTCTCCTGCAAAGGCCAAGCCCGAAGCCGTTGGGTACAGCGTATCCCCGCGCCGGACCGTCACCTCAATGCTACCATCAGGGAATGGATAGGAAGGTGCGAAGTAGAGGCATGCCCAGTCGGGGAGCGTGGTGACGCGGTATTGCCCGTCCTGGTACGCGGCCTGACAGTCGCCCGTGTCGTCGACCCACCAGCCGCTGCCAAGGTTGCTGAAATTGTCCTCGTAGGCGACTGTGGGCAGTGTGGTGGCAAAATCATCAAAACGAGCGGTAGCCCATCCCCCATACGCCGCCCAGTGCATGACACCGACCAGGATGTTTCCCGGTCCAGTGTCATCAGATACAGAGTCCACGTATGCACCGTTGATGTGCAGATGCATCTCTGCGCCATCCCGCCGCACCGAGAGGGTATTCGGATCACCCCCCGCCGAGATGAACTGGGAATTGGTCCAGTCCAGCCACGTCACCCAGCCGAACTGCTCAGAATACTGCTGCAGAGCATATTCCTGCTGAGAGGGGTCTACCCAAAACACAAAGTACTCACCTGGGGTGTCGCGGCCCGCGAACACCAGGCCGTAGACCCCGGTTGCAGTGCCGACAGCACGCGCTGTCACCCTGACTACACCGCTGGCACCGTGGGTCGTCGGCGCCCACATCCCGCATACGCTGGCAGTGCCGACTTCGTACTCCCCAGCGTTGTAGCCCATGACGCAGGTCTCAGATTGACTTTCGCCCCATCCGCTTGTGGGATCGTCAAAGTTGTCGAAGAACACAAGCGGAGATGGCGGAGGAACCAGGATCGGCGTCGGGCTGAGCGTCGGCGTTGGGCTCGCTTCAGGCCCTGTTCGGTATCTCCTCAACGCGATCGGCAAGAGAATCCGGCCAGGGCCTGGTCGTGACGTCCGCGTCGGCGTGGGACTGATCCCTGGCTTCAGCGTGTTGGTCGCGGTTGGCGTCGGAGAGGCGGTGGCTGTCGAGGTCGGAGTGGGCGTCGGCCCGGCTTCCAGCTGCAGCCGGTACACGCTGCGTCCATGAGTTGCTGCGACCAGCACATCGGTATCCGGGTTGAGTGCCAGGTCAAACACTGCCACGTTGGCCATGCCGCTGCTGTGGGACGTCCATGTTGTACCATCGTTCACTGAGCGGAACACACCGATGTCGGTGCCGATGTAGATCGTTCCGGGGGCATCGCGGTCCAAGGCAATGCACAGCACGGGAATGTCAGGCAGGTTGGAGCTGATGTCGCGCCACGTCGCTCCCGCATTGGTCGTCTTGAACACGTGGCCAGGCTCCAAGGCCGTGTGAGAGCTGAAGCCGTTGAACACTGCGTAGGCTG
The DNA here is from genome assembly GCA_041549915.1 of Anaerolineae bacterium. Lineage (GTDB taxonomy): Bacteria > Chloroflexota > Anaerolineae > UBA2200 > UBA2200 > JBFEPU01. Next base: position 4,084 of record JBFEPU010000143.1, read on the forward strand.
TACTGTAGGAGTCATGCGAAACCGCGATTTCCGACACAAAGCGGTTGGGCAGCGGCGTCCTGGTTACATTGTCCCACCGGCCGCCGGTGTTGGTGGTCACCTGCAACTGGCCATCTGAGGTGCCGACGTAGATCACATTGGGTGCAGTTGGGGCCACGGCAATCGTCGATATGGCAGCGCGCGAACCACCTGTCGTCAAGTCACCGCTGATGGCCTGCCACCAGTCGCCTCGGCTGGTGGTGCGGTACACGCGATGCGTTCCCAGGTATAGCACTCCGGGGGAGGAAGGATCTAGCGTGAACGGTATGTAGAAAAGGCGACGGTCGCCCAGGTTGATGCCAGCAGTCTTGACTGGCCAGTCGCTGTACGGACCAGTGCCGCCTTTGTCATTGCGCTGAAAGCTGATCTCATATCGTGTGCCATAGAAGTATCTGGGGTCGAACGAGTCTATGGCCGCATATCCTCCATCTCCAGCGTCCATCGCCTCCCAGGAGACGGAGCCGGTGTACTTGGCCTTGTTGTTGTCTTGCATGCCACCATAGACGATCTGTGGGTTGGTGGGGTGCACTGCCACGCCGGTGAACTGCAGGGTGGCGAGATTGCTGTTCTTGTTCGCCCAGTTCTGGCCTCCGTCGCTTGACTTCCACACACCTCCATCATTGCCAATCCAGATGTTCTGCGGATTGCTCGGATCGAAGGCAATGGCATGCATATCTGGATGCAGTGTATGGGCGGGGCTGTCGTTGGGGCTCAGGTCCGACCACGTAACGCCGCCATCCGAGGACCTCCACACCACCTCGCGCACGGTCCATGTGGGACGCGAGAGGTAGCTGGCCGAGCCCCCGAGGAAGACGGTATTCGGGTCGCCGGGATGCACTGCAATCACGTTGTCGTACCAGCACTGCCCACCGCAGTAGTTCGGAGCCCCGGATAGTTCCTGCCAGCTGACGCCGGCATTTGTCGTCTTGAAGACTCGGGCCCCGGAGTACGCCGCTGAGGACATATCAAAGCCGGCGTAGAGGACGCCAGGATCGGAAGGGGAGATGGCCAGTTCGATTCGCCGAAAGCCACCCTCGGGGAGTCCGCCGATCAGTCGAAGCCAGGTCCGGCCGCCGTCCGTTGACTTGAAGATGCCCTGCCGCCAGAAGGCTGAGTAAAGGACAGATGGGTCCATGGTGTCGATTACCAGGTCGGACGCCCCATCGCAGTCATTGCATACCTTCATGCCTGCCCAACTCAGTCCCCCATCTGCTGACTTGAACACCCCCTGGGCAGGCTCGCCCGGACCCCGTGCCCCAACGGCACCGGAGGAAGCGACATAGACAACGTTCGAGGCGACTGGGTCCACGATAATCGAGGATATCCCCAGACCGGTGAAAGTATCTGCCCCCAGTTGCTGCCAACTCAAGCCCCCGTCCACCGACTTGAGCACGCCGGCACCATAGTAGCTGTCGATGGAAAAGTGTGGCTCGCCAGTCCCAACCCAGACCACATCAGGGTTCCGAGGATCGAGGGTCAGCGCACCGACGCAAGAGATGGCTGGTCGTCGGTCAGCGGTGTCCAGCTAGCTCCGTCATCGGTGCTCTTCCACACGCCACCTTGTGCTGCACCCAGATAGATCACGCTGGAGTTGCGGGGATCCACCGCAAGCGCCGTTGTACGCCCGCTGACGCTGACCTTGTGTCGGCCAATGATGGAATCGCGCATCGGTGCCGGCCCGATGTTGACCCAATGCTCGCTGGCTGTGGCCTGCAGGCTAATCATACGGCGCTTGTCGCTCAAGGCCTTCAGACGTGCATCTTTGGGCAGGCTGGTGAGAGGGTACGCGCGTTGCTCGGCAAACCAGTCGAGACGTCTTGCTGGACCTCCTTCTTCTTCGTGCTCCTCCTCTGCTTCGCCGTCTTGGCCGACCGGCGCTTGCGCTGCTGGAACGGCGTGCATCGGAGCGGCCTGCGGGTCATGGAGCTGGGAGTGACAGAGAGAGCAGTCCTCCCCCTGTCCATGTGATGCCATTGCGGGGGCCTCAGGTTTCGAGCCGATGCGAGTCGGCACCCGAGAGGGTGGCTTCGAGCTGACGTATAGGGTGCCAGCAACCACCACGACGGCCAGGAGCAGCCACAGAGCGGGGTGTATTCGGCGCAAGAGGGTCGGTGCTCGTGTGGGGTGAGCCATCGGTTCCTCCTTGGGTTGCCCGATCCCTTTGATTGGGCACGTCCCGCATCAGCATTGGAGATGGGCAATGCTTCCAGGACTGCAACACGTCCATCTCTGGGCGGCAGTATAGCCGAAAGTGCGAGGGGGGCCAACTGTCGGCGCATGCGTGTTTCGCCCAAGAGATGGGAGTCCGAGCAACTGAGAAGGCCGAGTGGGGAAGAACACACACAGCTTGGTTCTCCCCCACTTGCGGTGTGGGATTATGGGCCTGCCTGTAGCTTGTATAGCCGATGCAGAGGCTATTCTTGCTCCGAAGAGATCTTGGCCTTGAGCTCCGCCAGCCGTGCCTCGACCTCGATGTCCTCCTGGGTCTTCTCGGCCTCGCGAACCGCTGCGCTCACCGCTGCAATCTCCTCTCGGGCTGCAGCCTTGGCTGCCTCAAGCTCGAGGCGTTCCGTCATGCGCTCGACGCCCCTGATCGCCGCCTGGGCCTTGCTGGCACCAGCTCGCGCTGTGCTCAACTTCTCCTTGGCCTCTGTTACCTTGTGCTTGGCCAAGAGCGCATCACGTTCCGACTTGATGGTGGCCAATCGTTTCTCGATCTGCTCATATCCATCCTGTAGCTCGGCCACCTTCTCCTTTTGCTCGTCCCAGGCAGTAGCAGTAGCGTCTGCTTCCTGCCGGTAAGCATTGGCCGCCCGGAGTGCAGAGCGTGCGGTCTCGTCTCTCCCCATCCGCACTGCCTGCTCGGCCTTTTCCTCCCACTCTCTGACGCGGCGCTTTCGCTCCTCAAGCTTGGCCGCCAAGCGCTTCTCATCGGCCATCGCGTTCACCAGTTCCTCTCGCGCCTCGTTCACTCCGTCGGTGAGTTCGCGGACGTACTGATCCAGCATGATCTCCGGATTCTCAGCCTTGTCCAGCAGATCATGAACGTTGGCCTTTACGATGGTCGAAATGCGGTCCAAGATACCCATGTGTCTGCCTCCTTTCAGAATGGTTGCTCCCTAAGCACATGTATCTTACCACATTTCCGTCGAA
>JBFEPU010000144.1:0-7215 GCA_041549915.1 Anaerolineae bacterium
AATCGTCCACCAGAGCCCGGCACAACTCAAAGGTGATCGCACCGGGCTCGATCCCACCTGCCGTCCCGTCCGAAAGGGTGGGAAGCGATGGCAAGTCGAGAATTCTTCCCGCTCTCACCGACTGGATCATGACCTGTGAGTTCTGCGGCGAGCAGCCAATGACCTGCACTCCGGGCTGAACGGACTTTAGCAGGGCCGAAATGCCGGAGATCAAACCACCACCGCCGAGCGAAGCGTAGACCACGTCTACGGGCTGCAACTGGCGTGCCAGCTCCACACCAATCGTGCCCTGCCCGCCGATGACCTGCGGGTCGTTGTACGGCGATACGTACACCATGCCGTGCTGTGCGGCATACTCGCGCGCATGCACCTCCGCTTCCGCGCAGTCCTGGCCAAAGGGCCGCACCTCCGCCCCCAGCCTCTGGATGGCCTGCACCTTCGAGGGGTCGGCGACCTGCGGCACGAACACGATGCCCGCCGCGCCCAGCTTGCCCAGGCTGTAGGCAACTGCCGCACCGTGGTTGCCGCTTGATGCGGTCACCACGCCGCGTGCCCGTTGCTCCTCGGTCAACGACAGCAGCTTGCTCAGCGCGCCGCGCGCCTTGAACGAACCAGTGTGCTGCAGGTTCTCCATCTTGCAGTACACGTTGGCAGCGCCGAGCTCGCTCAGGACAGGCGACTGCTCGAGGATTGTCTCGCGGATATGCGGCCGGATGCGTCCCTCCGCAAGTCGTACTTCCTCTACAATATCCATCACTTGGACCTTTCGGCACGGCGACCGAAGACGGTCACCGTCGGCTGGACACCTACGACAGGATAGCGCCCTGCTGTGTGCGCAGCTCCACGACCAGCTCGTGGATTCGATCCAGGCCTGCCACCAGATCGTCGTGCGGCAGACCAAAGCTCACCCGCACAAAGTGATCCATGCCAAAGTGGTCGCCAGGCACGATGAGGACGCTCTTCTCCTCCCGCAGGCGCTCCGCGAACCGCGTGGAGTTGATGTCCAGCTGGTAGCGGATGAAGGCGATGGCGGCCGCCTGGGGAGGTATCAGGTGGAACGTGTCTCCGTGCCGGTCCATCCATTGCTGCAGCACCGGATACCCGTTGCGAATGTAGCGTCGTGTGCGCTTGATGAGGCGTGGCCGAACCGGCGGCGAAAGCGCGATGGCCGCCAGCTTGTTCGACAGCATCGTTGCGCTGATGGTCGTGTACTCGTGCCGCGCCCAGATATCATCCACGGTTTCGGGAGGGCCCACCACCCACCCCAGGCGCAGCCCAGGCAAGCCGTAGGCCTTGCTCAGACTCCCGGTCGCTACCACCTTGTCATAGCGACCGTAGAAGGATGGGCTCTGCTCATCCACCAGCCGCTCGGCACCGCTGTACACTTCGTCGGCCAGGATCCACGCTCCCACCCGCTCAGCCGCAGCGATGACGGCCTCCATCTCGGTCTCGGAGAGGATGTACCCAGTCGGATTGTCGGGATTGCACACCGCGATGAGCCGCGTTTTGGCCGTCACAGCCTCGCCCAGCTCGTCCAGGTCAGGAGTCCAGCCCTTTTCCTCGCGCAGGTGGAATTCCCTCACCTGGAAGCCGTGGTTCTTGGCAATGCCCCAGATCTGCATGTAGTTGGGCAGCATGACCACGATTTCATCGCCCGCGGAAAGCAGCGTCCGGGTGCTGATATAGTTGGCCTCAGCCGCTCCAACTGTCACTAGAACGTTCTCCGCAGTGGCGTCCTCGTACAGCGCAGCAATGCTCTCGCGGAGCTCAGGGATTCCATTGACGTGCGGATAGTTCAGATCCGTTGCCAGCAACTCGCTCAGGTAGTTAGGATGGTCTGCCAGCAGCTCCGCCAGCGAGACGGGATGGACGCCGCTCTCCGACAGGTTGTAGTCGACCTCCTGCTCGAACTTGGACATCATCCGTTCCATGTCAAATGGCTGGAAATCAGGCATTGCTCATCTCTCCTTCATTTCGTTAGGGCGTTATGCTGCGACTGGGCGCTTGTCTGAACGATCGATTGCCCAGCGAAGACAGCCGCAGGCAGGCACACCCCGTTGTATCAGAGTCGCGCCAGCCCCTGTGTCTCACACGGGCTCTGCGGGCTGGCGCGCTGCCAGCCACAGCACGGCGATGCCCAGCGCGGTCAACACTGCCGCCGTGGGGAAAATGGCAAAGATGCTGCCGCGTGTGACCACGCTGCCGATGGCTGGCCCCATCATAAAGCCCACGTTCACTGGCAGGTAAGCAAAGGACATTACCCGGCCGCGCGCCTCGCTGGGTGCGGAACTGGAGAGCACCGTAAAGGAGATGGCGAAGACGGCAGATACCAGCCCGTTGATCAACGCCCAGGAGATGCCAAAACTCACCAGGCCAGACGCGAGCCAAGGCAGAGGCCAGAGCAGCACCGCCACAGCAGCGCCCGCAAAGAGCACGCGCCAGTGGCCGAAGCGGTCAGCCAGCGCGCCCACAATGGGGCTGAGCACCAGCGCAGCCAGGCCCCCGAGGCCCAGTATCACGCCCACTGCTGTGCCCGGCTCGTCGCCGCTATACAGCGCGGTGATGACCAGCGGAGCGTAGGTGAACGCCAGCATCCATCCGGCAAAGAGCAGGAAAAGCGCCACGAATAGTGCCCGCAGGCGCGCCGAGCGCCAGATCAGGCGCACCGACTCGACGGCCATGGTCACGAGCGGAGCGGACCTCTTCGCCAAGAAGCGGTCTCTGTAGCCAACAGTCAACGCCACGATCACGAGCAACATGAGGATGACATCGGCCAGCAGCAGCGCACTCAAGCCCCAGGCGTCCATCGCTGGACCGCTCACCAGGGGTCCCAGGAAGGCGCCCAGCGGCGGAGCTGCGTTCATAATGGAGAATGCCAGGCCCACGCGGTTCTGGGGGGCGCGCTCCGAAAGTGTGGTCATCATCAGGCCGCTGTTGCCAAGCGCCAGGCTGACCACAGATCGCCCGATGGCAAAGACCCAGATGTTGCCCGCCAGCAGCATGGTCAGCGCGGAAACCAGGTGCGCCACGAAGGAGCGTACGATGATCGGCTGCCGCGAATACCGGTCGGCCAGGGCTCCCCAGAACGGCAGGAAGGGGATGCCGATGGCGCCCGAGACAGAGGCAATCGCTCCCGTCCACACCGCCACCTGGTCCCCAGCGATGCCCAGGCGCGGCAGGTACAGTGGCACGAAAGCGTTGAGCTGCCCGAAGAAGAACGACTCGATGAACCCGGCGGCGCTGAACAGCGCCAGCAGGCGGACCCAGCTTGCGGGTGAGCGCGATTCCTGTGATGTCACCTTTCCCTCATCCGCGGGTTCACTGTCATGGGGCATGCTGCCGGGTGCACAGCGACAGGTAGACCTGGTGGAAGCCCGGAACTGGTAGCCGCACTTTGAGAGCAGCACGCTCACCAATTCGTCTTGCTGATGCGATCATTTCGCAGGTTTGACCAAGAGCTCAGTGGGAAAGATGATGTGGTCACCACCGTCCTCGGTGGGCACGCGTTCGATCGTATGCGACTCGTACAGTCCCACTTCAATGAGGGCCTTGCCCCAGTAGGCAAAGTCGCTGAACGATATCTCGTGCGTGTCGCTGATCACCTCTCCACTCACCCATGTCTGTGTGGGCCGCGTCCCTCCCGCGGGCTTCCCGTCGTGCTGGCCGATCAACCGGCCATCTTCGCTCAACAGGTGAGCGAAAACGGTGTAGCTGGCGGATAGAGGTTCATCGTTGGTCGCCTTCCAGTAGAGGGTTAAACCAACCTTCTTGCCGGTGGTCACTTCCGGCGTGGCGAGGTCATAGCCCAGTAGCTCAGCAAAGCCACCAAAGCGCACCCCCATCAAGTGTTGCATTGGTGGGGCGGCATAGGTACGCTCGATCGTATCTAGCACAATCTCTGTCAACGAAACGATTCTTCCGTTCAGTTGCATCTCGAGCAGCGCTCGATCGCCGCCGGGCGGATACACCAGGTCACGTCGCTCGAAGACTACTTCCCCTTGTGCCCACTCACTCGTAGGATACCTCTTCTCGAAGAGACTGCTTCCTACATCCGCCGAAACAGCGCTGTCGAAGCGGAAACGAAGGGACGGAACATAGCGGGGGAGGTCATCGCGCAGGGCTCTCCACCGCAGGGTAACGTTGACCATATGCGTCGTCGGGCTGGCACTGACAGTGAAGCCCTCCAATGCCAGCCCGTCGGCGATCTCACGCTCCTCTGGTACCTCCAGTGGAAGGCCGCTTCGGGTATCATAGGGATCGCGCTCAAAGTCGGGTGCTCTCGTTAGCCTGACCTCGCCCAGCACGAAATCCACGCCTGCGGCATTCCCCGCCTCATCAAGGAATGACAAGCTCTTCATATTGTCGGCGTCATAGACGCCGACGGTGATGAGGTATGGGAGGGGAGGAGTACCCAGAGGCACGGGTACGACGTAATAGTTGACCACCTCATCGCCTGGGGACCAGCGGTCGGTAGAAAGGCCCCACCTGCTCGTCAGGCGCCTATCACTGCCCGAGATCTGGCGTCCTTCTTCATCCCATAGGGTGATAGTCGCTTTGTAGGCCTTTGGACTGATCTGGGCCAGTTGCCAGCGCAGGGCTAAGCAGATAGCACTGTCGGCCTTGGCTCCTGGTTGGTGAAAGGCCCCTGTGAGCCGCACAACACCAAAGTCTGCGGAGATGGGCTGGATATCCACGGAAGTTGCAGGCTCTGCTAATTCGTAAGTTGTCAGGTGATAACCTTTGAATATCTGCCTATCCACCAGCCTGCCGCCCATCTCCATCTGGAAGGGCAACTGGCCAACCCTGCCAACCGGCACGCCGAATGGCCACGCGACATAGGCCTTGCTCTTGCCCTGGACAGTCTTTGCCAGCACAGCCATGCTCTGCTCGTTGTTGGGGTCTACCATCGTGATAGACGCAGGCCCATTGTAGTAGTATTCCACAGCACGATCAGAACGGTGGACGACAATGACGTCATTGGCGGCGGACAAAGGCCTCAGGTATTGGACCAGATCCCGCACATTGTCTTTGAAATAGCCGCTGTCGAAGTAGGCGATTCCAAGGCCAAGGAGAAAGGTGGCTGCCAGGGCCGTGGACAGGAACGCTCCGCCCAGCCTGCCAGACCCCCTTGCCTTGATGGTAACCACCATCGCACGTGCCATGGCGATGAAGATGGGTATTGAGAACATCAGGACATATCGAGGATGTACCATCGGCCTGAGCCACCACAGGCCGATGGCCATGCTCAACGGGACCATGGAATGGTAGAGCATAACCAGGAGCTGATGGCGGCGCTTTGCGCCTCTGAATGCGAAGAGCAGAGCCACGACGAGAGAAACGGCGACTAGGCAGGAGAAGTAGCCAAAAAGGTGATGACCTATGAGATCCTTGCCCCCGCTGAAAAAGCGCCAAACGAGGCTGGCCATCTCCAAGATGCCCTTCCCCTGCAGAGGATCCACAAAATAGTCCTGAGGAGCGCCTTGGGTTCGGTAAGTCAGCAGAACCATCCAGATCCATGGTAGGCAGGCCAAGGCCACCCCAGCCTGGCTCAACAGCCAACGGCGCACATTGACAACCCTCCGTCTTAGCCACGCCACGGCAAGAAACAGGTTCGCGGACGCTATGACGAAAATAGAGAAGTAGTGAAGGTACAGGCAGAGCACCTCAATCGCTGCCAATTCAATCCAATTCCTTCTTGTCTGTCCCTCACACTCCTCCAGCTGCCAAAGCTTGTAGATGAGAACGAGATAGGCCAGTGGCATCAGAATGTACACGCGGGCTTCCTGAGAGTACACGACATAGAGCGGGCTGAAGGCAGCGATGGCCATCGTTGCCAAGGCTGTCTTCTGATCGAACATCTTGCCGATCGCGAAATATAGGCTGGGAATGAGGAGCACACCAAAAACTAGTGAGAAGAAGCGGGCACTCAGCTCGCTGAAGCCAGCCAACCTCGTCCACAGGTGCAAGAAAACAAAGTAGAGGGGTGGGTGCACGGTGCTCGCACGGTCCGCAAGTATGACAGGGATGCTCGATGACGCCAGATACATACTGACCCCTTCGTCCCGCCAGATGCTCTGCTCGGCGATGTGGTAGATTCGCAGGAAGAAAGCGACGAGAGTCAGCAGGAAGGGAGACACTTTGGCTGCAGCGAACCGCGAGGCTAATCTATTTGCTTTTTCAACCGAAGCCGAGTGTGAAATGTGCATCTTGAGTTCATGTTCTTTCGTCGCTGTGTGGAGATGGGCAACTCCACAGCATAATCGGCTGGGTTCCCGGCCACATCTTTTGCTCGTATGATTCCGAGAGCAGGATAGGTGTACTGTCCCACGCCCAGCGCAGGCACCCCGGCTGGCCGAACTTCGCTACGTCCCTCGCAGCAGCACGAATGATCTGATCCTGCTCGCCGTCGATGATCCGCTGGTACTGAATGGGACTCTCGGAAGCGGAGGAGCTGTCCCAGTCGACGGAGTGCCAGTAGGCCATCCCTGTCCGGCCATGGGCGAAATGCTCACGTAGATTGAGCCAGTCGAAGTCACTGCAGTTGGCCTCCGTCTGTAGTCATCGACGAAAACACGTTGACAATGGCCAGCCGTCTGCCAGTCATGCACTCGAATGACTCGATCATGGAAAGCTGGTCGTCATAGTCCGGGGGCAGGTCGCCGATGAATCGACGTATGTACGCGCCGTCATCGGGTATGGCGACTGCGTACCCTACGAAGGGCGGGATCGGCGTGGCGCTGATGATTGGCGTGCAGGGATCTTCCCCTTGGGACGCCTCCTGCCCCTTGCCCATCTCAGTGCGCACTCGGCTGTAATCATTCTAGCCCGGTGCACGCTGTACGTCAACAGCCCCGGCATCTGCCGTCCGTTTGCATGGTCAGGTCCCGGCTATGCTCTCAACCGCAAGGACTTCTCCGACGACGAGAGTATGGCTTGGAGCGTGCCCAAGTGATGGAACCAGCTGAGCACTGGCAGGCGTTGCCCGTATAGGTGTAGGCTGTCACCTGGGTCTGGCCAGTAACATTCCAGAGCCGGTCGATGGAGTCTCTGCTTCCCGATGATACCACCACTATGTCAATACGGCAAAGTGCTATACCGTGGGAGAAGAGGCAATCGTGGCTGCGTGTGCCCCTTGTTTCCCGGCGCCCGGCCAGGGAGGAACGGACGCTTGAGGCGTGTCACCGCAAACAGGCCAGAGTGTTCCTGAGGCTGTCG
>JBFEPU010000145.1:0-7209 GCA_041549915.1 Anaerolineae bacterium
CGAACCCTCGATCTCGACAGAGCCGGCCTTGAGGTGTGGTTGGCGTTCTTTGATGCGGAAGACCAGGGTGGCATTGACGGGTGGCCATTCTCAGTAGGCGCATCATACATGGCTCAGCATCTGTCCGCGGAGCCCGAAGCGGTGGTCATCGTGGATATGGTCGGCGATGCCGACCAGGAGATCTTCTGGGAACGAAGCTCCGATCTGGAATTGATGCGTGAGCTGTGGGGTATCGCTGACGATCTGGGCTATGGGACACACTTTGTCCCTGAGTACGGACAGGCCATCATGGACGATCACGTGCCTTTTCTGCAGCGCGGTCTGGTAGCTGTCGACATAATCGACCCCAACTACCTGTATTGGCACACTGCACAAGACACACCTGACAAGGTGAGTCCAGAGAGTTTGGAGAGGGTGGGGCGGGTATTGCAGACATGGCTTGAAAGAGGAGAATGAGCCTGCTGGGCCGGCCAGGAAGCCAGAGCGACCTTCCAAGTCACTGAAGCTGCATGCACGGAATGTGCTATAATTGTGTCACAGATGGATTGGGAACAGTAGTACTATTTGGCGCATTGTCAGAAAACGGGAGGGCGTGCCATAGCCAAACAAACTCTTGCCGCGCAGGATCAGCCAGAGCGCTCGTATCTGGTAGGAGCACAGGTGAAAGGGGCAAAGAAGCAGTGGCAACTGGAGGATTCGCTGCTCGAATTGGCGCACTTGGCGCGCACGGCGGGCGTTCTGGTCCTGGGGCAAACCCAACAGCGGCTTGACTCGATCAACCCTGCAACCTACATTGGCAGCGGGAAGGTCGAGGAACTGGCGCTTCTGGTGCGCGAGTTGGATCTCGACACTGTGATCTTTGACGACGAGCTCTCGCCCAACCAGCAACGCAATCTCGAGACAGAGTTGGAGGTCAAGGTGATTGACCGCACGGCTCTGATACTCGACATCTTTGCCAAGCACGCACGCACACGCGAAGGTGCCCTGCAGGTGGAGCTGGCGCAATACGTGTACCGTCTCCCCCGCCTGACGCGCGCGTGGACGCACCTTGCCCGACAGGCCGGCGGCGGGGTGGGACGGGGTGGAGCGGGCGGGGTAGGACTGCGAGGGCCTGGTGAAACGCAGCTGGAGACAGATCGCCGCATCATCAGCCAGCGAATTGCACAGCTCAGGAAGGAGTTGGAGAGCGTCAGGCGGCACCGCAGACAGTACCGTCGGCACCGCAGACAGCAGGGACTCCTCGTAGTCTCTCTGGTGGGATACACCAATGCCGGAAAGTCAACTCTGCTGAATGCACTCACGGATGCAAAAGTACTGGCTACTGACATGTTGTTCGCGACGCTGGACCCTGTCACTCGCCGCTTGTTGCTGCCCGGTGGCAAGGAGTTCCTGCTCACCGACACAGTGGGCTTTATCCAGAAGCTGCCCACTCAGTTGGTAGCTGCCTTCCGCGCCACGCTCGAGGAGATAAGCGACGCTGACCTGATACTCCATGTTGTTGATATCACCCATCGCAACGTCCGTGAGCAGGTACGTACTGTCGAACAGGTCCTGAAGGAAATCGGAGCCGATCGCAAGCCGTTGCTGGTGGCGCTCAACAAGGTGGACGCTCTTGCCACTCCGGCGAGAGCTCGCCAGATTGCGGCTGACTACACGGGTGCTGTGGCGATCTCAGCACTGCGTGGATGGGGTCTGGGCGATCTGATTGGCAGCATAGAAAACACTCTGGCTCAGCAGATGGAACCGCTGCGCGTGCACATCCCGTATGCATCGAACGAACTGGTGGCGCTGTTTCACAGGCACGGCATGATTACAAGTGAGCGGCACGGCCGGACGGGGATCGCTATTGAGGGAAAGCTGCCAAAAAACCTGATCGCAGCCTTTGAGCCCTATATGACATAATGCGAGGCAATCTGGCACTTGCGGGGTGCGTACACTCGATACAGATCACTTGCGACCATTTGATTTGACAACCCTCATGGATTGCGGTATCATTTCCCTTGACAGTTGAATACTGTTCTGACCTTCGGGGCAGGGTGAGGCGCAAGCCAATTCCCGATCGGTGGTGAAGCAGTCGCACAGACACGTCAGCGACCTTGGCGTGGTGAGGATGCTAGCCCACGAGCCACGACTGCACGATGTGGTTGACCCGGTGTCATTCCGGGGCCGACGGTAAAGTCCGGATGGGAGAAGGTTGTGATTCCAGTGAGCAGCAGAATGCTGTCCCGCTGGTGGCGCCCCGAGGCACAGTCACCTCGGGGCTTTTCATTGCGCATGGTTTCACAGAGGCAATGTCGATTCGAGGTCGAGACTTGAGGAGCCGCACCGCATGACACGTGTGGCGCTGGTACGAATAGATGATCGGCTCATCCACGGCCAGGTGGTAGTTAGGTGGCTGCGGTATCTCGACTGCAGTGAGATCCTGATCGTGGACAATGAGTTGTGGCGCGACGACTTTATGCACAATGTGCTGCGACTAGCTGCGCCGCCAAGCGTGCGCGTGCACGTGGCGCCTGTGCAGCAGGCCGCACAGCACTTGCAGACGCTGGCGAGCGCCAACCATGACGGCGGGGTCCCCGACGATCGTCGACGCGCACTGGTGCTGTTGCGGTCTCCGCAGGCTGCGCTACAGTTGTTCGACGACGGCTTCCACTTCAGTCAGTTGAACGTGGGCGGTCTCGCCGCCGGGCCTGACAGCACTCGGCTGTACAAGAGCGTCTCGGCCAATGCTGATCAGATTGCAGCGCTACGTGAGTTGTGCGATAGAGGAGTGCGCGTCTATTTCCAGACCGTACCCGACGAGCGCGCTGCTGAGATGTCGCATCTACTGCCCACTGCATGCTAGCGATGGGGGAGCCTCACGAACCCGTTGGCTACAAGTAGTCGATCAGTACGGAACGGTATCACCACGGAGGGTCAAGCTCATGGACATCGGTATGGGGCAAGCGCTGCTCATCGCTCTGGCAGCCTACCTTGGCTCGAGCACATGGTTCTTTGGAGTTGGCTACTTCACTGTGTACCGCCCGCTGATTGGTGGCACCATTGTCGGGTTGATCCTTGGCGACGTCGCGACAGGCATGAAGCTGGGTGCGGCGATCAACGCTATCTACCTAGGCTTTATCTCAACCGGAGGCTCTCTGCCCAGTGATCTCATCTTTGCTGGGTACATTGGCACCGCTCTGGGTATGGTCGCCGGGCTGGACGCGCCCACCGCGCTTTCTCTGGTGGTACCGCTGGGGCTCCTGGGAAGTGGTATCTGGTTCTTCCGCATGTCAGTGGACTCTTTGTTTGTGCACTGGGCTGACGCCTTTGCCAGACGTGGCAGCACACGTGGCGTTGCAGCGACGAATGTCTGGCCTGGCCAGATCCTGCTGCTGCTGCTATACGGCATCCCGGCATTCATAATCGTGTACTATGGCTCTGGTGCAGTGGAGTCTTTGATCAGCGCAGTGCCACCCAAGCTGGTGGAAGGCCTAGCGATGGTGGGAGGAATGCTGCCAGCAATCGGCATCGGCATGCTGCTTGACTACATGGCCAGATGGCGACTGGTGCCGTTCTTCCTCCTCGGCTTTCTGCTTGCGGTCTATCTCCAGCTGCCGACCTTGGTCATCGCGCTGGTTGGCCTTATCGCTGCAGTGTTGCACGTACAGTACAGTGGCGCGCTCGAAACCGTTTCGGCGCCCGACAAGGCTCCCTCACCCCAGTTGCCACCACCGTCAGAGCGCCGGCTGGTGACGCGTCGTGATATGTTAGGGGCCTGGTTTCGCTGGCTCACATTCTCTCATTCCTCCTACAACTATGAGCGGCTGCAGGGCTTGGGTTTTGCACACAGCATGACGCCCATCATCGCCAGGCTGTACAAGACACGGGAGGATATCGCTGCAGCACTGCAGCGACATCTGGTTTTCTTCAACACCGAGCCGAATGTGGGCGCTGTCGTGCACGGCGTCACGGTGGCCATGGAGGAGCAGCGAGCAAGCGGTGCAACGCAAATCACGGACGATGCCATCAACAGCGTCAAGAGCGGCCTGATGGGGCCGCTGGCCGGCATCGGCGACTCGATGACACAGGGCCTGATCACGCCCACTTTGCTGGCTCTCGGCATTGGCCTAGCCGAACAGGGCAATCTAGCTGGACCTATCCTCTACGTGCTGTTGGAGTCAGCTGCCATAGTCGGCATCTCCTATTTCACCTGGATGCAGGGCTACCGATGGGGACGGACGGCAGTTGAGCGGATCCTGCAGGCTGGCCTGCTGCAGCCACTTACAGAGGGGGCCTCGGTGCTTGGTTTGACGGTTGTTGGCGCACTGACTGCGACTGTCGTGCAGCTTTCCACCAAACTCTCTATCACGGTAGGGCCCCAGACCGTGCTGCTTCAGACCGACGTACTCGATCCCATCCTCAAGGGGCTGCTGCCGCTCAGCCTCACTGTTCTCGTCTGGTGGCTGCTGAAGAGGAAGAAATCGCCACTGGCAGTGATTCTTGTTGTTTTCGCCGTCGGCCTGACGGGCACCTGGTTGGGCTGGCTGGGCTGGAGCTGATGCAGCCCTCGTTTGACGCGGATCTCCGCTCGGCATTCGGATAGCCCGATGCGCGGATTCAGACCACTACCAACCCCCCAGGAGCAGACATAATGACTCAATATCGTGGGCTTCCAGCATCAGTAGGGATAGCGATCGGCCCCGCGCTGGTCTACGTTCCTGAGGAGCCTCAAGCCAGTTATCCACAGCCACCGTTCGAGTCGGTCGACGCGGGCCATGAGCTGGAGCGGCTCCAACAAGCCATTGAGACAGCCCACGAACAGCTCACGCGGATCCACGAAAGGTCTGTGGCTGAGGTGGGCGAGGAGGCAGCGGCGATCTTCCTGGCACACCAGGAGTTCCTCGACGACCCAGATCTGCTGGCCGATGTGAGAAAGCAAATCGACCAGCAGCACGTGCTGGTCGATTTGGCAGTGCAAACTGCGTTCGAGGCCTACGCTGCACAGCTCGAGATGCTGGATGATGAATACTACCGCGAACGAGCTCTGGACTTGCGTGACGTGAGTCGGAGGCTGCGACGAATTCTGTCGGGCGTGCAAGACCAGGAAACCCTGACCGACTTGGCTTCGCCGGTGATCGTTGTGGCCCGCGATCTGACGCCCTCAGACACGGCACAGATGGACAAGAGCATGGTGTTGGGCTTTTGCACTGCGACTGGCGGTCTCACTTCGCACACTGCCATTCTTGCACGCATTTTGGGCATCCCGGCAGTCGTCGGCATCGGTGAGGGCCTATTGGAGTTGACCACTGGGGCCTCCTTGATTGTGGACGGCGACGCGGGCACAGTGCTCGTTGGCGCCGATGAGGCAACCATCGAGCAGTACACCCAGCAGCGCCAGGCGCAGGCAGAGAGAGCGGCGACGCTCAAGGAGAGTGCCCAGAAGACCGCCAGCACAAGTGACGGGCATCGTGTCGAGGTAGTGGCCAACATTGCAGATGCGACCTCGGCCGAGGTTGCACTCGAGTTTGGAGCAGAAGGCGTTGGTCTCTTCCGCACAGAGTATCTCTTCCTCAATCGGCAGACTATGCCCACTGAGGAGGAACAATACCAGGACTACCGGGCCGTAGCCGCCATCTTGGGGGACCGGCCTCTCATTATCCGCACGCTGGACATTGGCGGCGACAAGCAATTGCCATACCTGGACATTGGCCAGGAAATGAATCCCTTCCTTGGTTGGCGTGCGATCCGGCTCTGCCTGGACAGTCCTGCAGTTTTTGAGCCGCAACTCCGTGCAATTCTGCGCGCTAGTGTTGACCGTAACGTCCAGATCATGTTCCCCATGGTCGCTACTGTGGACGAGATTCGGGGCGCTCGAGCGGTTCTGGACAGGGTGAAAGCGCAGTTGGACGAGCAGGACATACCGTACGACCCGCATACAGCGGTCGGAATCATGGTAGAAGTGCCTTCTGCTGCACTGATGGCCGATGTCCTGGCTCGCGAGGTCGACTTTTTCAGCATCGGCACCAATGATCTGATACAGTACACCATGGCCTGCGATCGCGTCAATGAGCGAGTGGCCTATTTGTACGATCCACTTCACCCGGCAGTCCTGCGCCTCATTAAGAATGTCATCGAAGCTGCACATCGCGAGGGCAAATGGGTGGGAATGTGTGGGGAAATGGCTGGCAATCTGGAGGCAATCCCGCTGCTTGTCGGCTTGGGTCTGGATGAGTTCAGCATGAACGCTCCGGCCATTCCGCCAGCCAAGGCGCTGATCCGTTCCCTGACGCTGCCCAAGGCACAAGAAATCGCCCAAGAAGCTCTGGGCAAGAGCACGGCCACTGAAGTGCGAGAGTACCTGCGCAGTCTCGGACTTGCACAGTCCTAGTCAAAGCGGCCACTTCGACGTTCCACCTGCCTCCAAGGCGTGCCCAAACACGGCTCCCTTGCGCGAGGGAGCGGTAGTACACCGTCAAAGTCAACACTCCTCGCCACGATGCTGGGCTGCGCTGTCACTCCGCCAGTCACAAGCCCCTCAACCTCCCCAGTTCACTGTCTGCTCGTCGAGCGGCCTCACATACAGGATGGATACCGCACCTGTGGCTAGCCATCCGGCAAATCGACGCATGGCCCAAACCCACTACAGTCGCGCCACCAGCAATCCCGGCTGCTGGCTGGATGCCCTCCCGTATTGGCTACATAATGGTCAGCACGCAATGATTCACGTGAGCGTGCCAGCGACATAACTATCAAGACGACATGACATAACACCAGAACCTTTGCCAGCTTTGACTTCCAATGCAGAAATCTTCAGCATCCCACGTGACCTCAGGCAACCGATCGGCTTAATCGTGGCGGCGCCGAACCCAGTTGGCCAGTTCCACAGCCTCTGTTCGTGAGGCCAGTTGAGGCAACGCGGGGCCCACAGATAGCGCCGCGCGCGGGCCAAGTCAACGAGCACGGGATAGGCAGAGTAGCCATTGGTGGAGCCGAGTTCGCAGAGCATAGCCCGCTAAAATGAACTTCGCACTATGATTCTTATGTATTATGGACCACATATCTCCCTGTTAGTCGCTGGTCTCTATCATCCCGAGTGCCTCTCTGCCAGTTGGCCGCATCCAGGCCACAGCCATGCCCAGGTGCCAACCAAGAGCCTCTGCCGCTCAACTCGCGGTCCAGCTCCGCCAACCTGTATCGCCGCGCGCCAATGTGTGCCGGGCCCGCGAC